>VEPM01000012.1:122912-124939 GCA_012026795.1 Candidatus Methanoperedens sp. | reverse complement strand
TGCTTTTGCATAATTTTATTGTTTCAAAAATTATTTGTACGAACTTGATATTAAAATTATGCTAAATACAGTTGGTTGACGTTAACCGCGTAAGTCCTATTGTTGTTAGGTTCAATATCAATCGTTGCTGGCAAAAAGGGTACTTTCTTTAACTTGAAAAAGTAAGCAACTATTATGCCAACTAAATTAATACTTTTATATATTTCACCACGTTTTATCGCTAAAATAAATAACTTATAATATTTTGATTTATTTCTAATATATCTAATCCATTTGAATAGCATTTGTTTCACCCTGTAACAATATAATCTTACATATTTAATCAAAAACAAAGTTTAAATTATAATTTCTTTAATCTCCGAATTTAATATTATTCGGCATGATTGAAATAGATTATTGTTTTTCCATTAGTCCCTGAAAAAGGAATTGATGCAAGGATTCTTGCTAATAATATAAAAAAATAATGTTTAAAAAGGCAGACGCCAGGCGAGATAATCTATCACGCCCAGCATATCGGTTTATGGATTATCTACTTCGCGGCAAGTTCACGGTCAATATTCATACGCTCCAATATCGTAATCTCCTCCCTGTGGTCTTGATTTTCCGTCAAAGTCCACAATAGCTATCTTGGGAGTCGCCCCTTTATTTATTGCAGGAGAAGTGGATTGGATGTGGAAATCCCCCGATGAAGGATTGACGAATTGTGGGCTTCCTGTTATGTAACTGGTGCCAGTCGTACCAGTTGAGCCGTCGATAAGATTGTTTTGAATTGTGTTGCTTCCTACGGCCCATATTTGATTGCCGTAATTCTGGCTGACTATATTATTACTTATGACTACATTGGTGGATTTACTATATTTATTTATAATTCCGCCATCCCATCCTATTGCGTTGTTTTGGTATACGGTGTTTCCTTCTATTAATATATTGTCTATAGTCCCGCTGAGGCACAGAGTGCCAGGATCGCTGCCACAATCGGCATAATAATCTACGACTATTCCATTTGCCCCGTTTCTATATACTAAATTGTTGTATATCTTGACATTTTTAATAGTTCCGCCTCCTTCAACAGCAACGGCTATTCCTCGAGAAGCACCCGGGCCATCATGGATTATATTGTTATATACTTCCACGTTTTCCTGGTACTCGGTAAAAGGATCCATATAAACACCTGCGCTTGAAGTCGGTTTTATGTTGTTATGATGAATGCGCCCGTTGCTCGATCCCATTTTTGCGTTAATGCTCTCGGTATTGATATTATCATGGATCTTATTGTTTTTTACATCAAAACCATTGACACGAACAAGGCTAACAATCTCGTTTTCAGTTCCTGCTCCTGCACTATGAGCTCCTATTACCTCATTATTGTCTATGGTAATGCTTGATGCCCTCTCTACATATATTCCGGAAGAATATGCACCATTAATATAATTATCCTGGATATTAATATTCGAAGGGCTTCCGCCTGATACCATGATCCCTACATATGAGGATTTTAGCACCCTGAATCCTGAAATTTGTATATAACTTGCACCATTTATACGGACCAGTCCGTCCCATGATCCTAAAGATATACCGGTGCCATCAATAGAAACAGTTTGCCCTGGATACGCTGCAAATATGATGTAATTTCCTGGGCTCCCTGATTTCGTTATTGTAACTTTCTCATTGTACGTTCCGCCCATGACATAAACCGTATCTCCTGCAGACGCCATGTCTGCTGCATGTTGAATAGTTCTCCATGGAGACGAAGATGAGCCAGAGTTGCCATCATTACCATTAGTGGCTACATAATATTTAGGGCCATTTGAAACTGGAGCAGGCACGCTCGCAGGAGCCGGGGTTACAGTTGGCGTCGCCGTAGGAGCCGGTGTTGTGATTGGTGCTGGTGCTAGTTTTAGTGCTGGTGCTGGTGTTAGTGCTGGTTCTGGTTCTGGGATAACTGCGTTTTTCAGGCTTAATGAAACATCATCCACCCAGAAAGTCCCATAACCATTCCAGATATTAACATACATATAAAGATATGC
>VEPM01000012.1:0-122902 GCA_012026795.1 Candidatus Methanoperedens sp. | reverse complement strand
TGGTTCTGGGATAACTGCGTTTTTCAGGCTTAATGAAACATCATCCACCCAGAAAGTCCCATAACCATTCCAGATATTAACATACATATAAAGATATGCTGCATTGGAACTTGTCCTAAAATCCATACTATTCTTTGTCCAATCATTCGTACCCTTGTTGAAATAAAGATTTGTCTGTTTTATCCAATCCTTGTTTGCATCAAGTTCAACTACCCTGATTGCAGGGGGATTAGTGCCGCCTGCAGCATTGGTTTTACCCTGAGCAGAGATGGTGTAATCTGTAAGAGGTTTAGCAATTATTAAATCAGACTGTGGAGATCCTGATATAGAATCAGTTGTTCCTGGCAGGCTAATTTTAATCGATCTTTCTCCGGTCACTGATAGGCTGTCCGATACAGGGGTGTTTCCATTGCTTGTCACAAATTCCCAATTGTCGGGTGTATCGATTCCTTTTTCAAAGCTTGGGTTAGCAATAAGATTGGAAACTATTGGTGTTGATGTTGGTGTGGAAGTTGGTTCTGGGATAACTGCGTTTTTCAGGCTTAATGAAACATCATCCACCCAGAAAGTCCCATAACCATTCCAGATATTAACATACATATAAAGATATGCTGCATTGGAACTTGTCCTAAAATCCATACTATTCTTTGTCCAATCATTCGTACCCTTGTTGAAATAAAGATTTGTCTGTTTTATCCAATCCTTGTTTGCATCAAGTTCAACTACCCTGATTGCAGGGGGATTAGTGCCGCCTGCAGCATTGGTTTTACCCTGAGCAGAGATGGTGTAATCTGTAAGAGGTTTAGCAATTATTAAATCAGACTGTGGAGATCCTGATATAGAATCAGTTGTTCCTGGCAGGCTAATTTTAATCGATCTTTCTCCGGTCACTGATAGGCTGTCCGATACAGGGGTGTTTCCATTGCTTGTCACAAATTCCCAATTGTCGGGTGTATTGATTCCTTTTTCAAAGCTTGGGTTAGCAACTAGGTTCACATCAAAAGTAGCTGCCGACGATATTGATATGGAAAGCAAGATTAGATTAATAATAATAAATCCTGCATTTATATATCTTATCGCTTTTAATTCTATTTTTTTCTTGTTCATATTTGATCCCATCCTTTTATTGTTCATACTTGATTTTTCATCATCATTAGGATAATTAAATATTTTTATTATTTGAATGATATTTGTTCTTATATTTAAAAATTATGATCTTCACAATGATTACCATAATTAAAATTCGTGTCGCTCTAAATTGTTTTTGTATGTATAATCCTGACTTATTCGATAATAAAATTGAGATTTCTTTGATATGTCACATTTTTTATTAATTTCAAGATTAATTGTTTCGTCGATATACGCTTATATATTATGTTTTTATTCAATATTTTCATTGAAATCACCAATTCATCCCATATTTTTATAGAATAAAAGTAAATCGATAGTTTTATACGGTTTTTAAAGTTTTTAAAGATTTATTTGATCTTTTTTCTATTTTTAACTCTTCAATATACTTTTTTTGTGTTTTTAATGTAACAATAATTATTATTTGTCTATTTTATATATTTATGACTATTGTTGACTTTATGCAAAAACGTATTGGACATACTTATTTCTTGTAGTAATACTTAAATGCTAGTCTGGTTACACTGCAATAAAGGGTTGGAACAAAAAATAATCTTTATAATATGATACATTCATTAACTATTTTCCTTATTCTGCACGAGGTTTTTCATCTTATAGATTACAACAATAGCAGCAAGAGAATTCGCTGCAAGAAATGCAAAGGCTGTACCCTCTATACCTGAACTTCTTGAAAGAGGAAAAGCAAAGGCAAGTGTAAAAACAGCAATTCCAGCATTTATCTTTATCACGCTATAAACTCTTTTTTGAACGTTTCTGACGGCTGTAAACAACGTATTAATAGAAACGGGAAGACTTGCAATTGTAAGTATTAATAAAGTAGCGGATGCATTCTCGGCATAGAGCGGATTAAAAATATTTAGTACAAATTTACCGAAAAACACGAAAAATATAACTCCGGGAAAAAGAATAGCGGCATTTAATTTTATTGATTTTTTCACCTTATGCCATAACTCCCCGCCATCTGAGGATTCTGCAAGAAGCGAGTTTGATATCGATTGTGGGATCCCATAGAGAAGACCTCCTATCATCATAGCGATATAGAAAAAACCTGTAGATTCTGCAGAAACAAGATTAACGATCATTACAGGCAGGACAAGACGTGGAAGAGTATACAAAATTTCTGCAAGATAGTTCCCTACCGAATATCCTGCCATGCCTTTAATTATTGGATCAAGCATGGGGGCAGGCAAATATCCTTTCCACACCGAAGATAACAAAAAAAATCCAGTCACTACTGCAATCATTACTCCTATACCCCATGCCATAAATATACCCATAGCTCCGAAAATTGAAAGCATCTGGAGGGGAAGAATCTTAATAAAACCAAAAATTATCTCTTTTGTCATGTGAAATGAAGATCTTCTTCCTGCTATGAAAGCACTGGTTATATGCGCTGATATAGTCGTAACAGTCGTAACTGTAGCAAAAAGTATGAAGAATTTCAAATCTTCAAAAATATATCTCAATACCGGCGCCCAGATATTGATTCCCAAAATAAAAATAAATGAAAAAACAAGCGAGGCAACCATACTTGATGTTATACATGAGTTTATAATTCTATTGGCGTTTATTCGGTCTCTTGGCAGATAGTATATAAAAGCTGTGTGAAAACCTAAAGTACTTATCATTGAAATCAGGGACATACTTGATAATATTGCCGAAGTTGTTCCAACTTCATCTGGTGAATAGTATCTGGCAACTATAATCCAGAAAAAGAAACCTAGGATAAGATTTAAAAGATTAGTCATCATGAGGTAAAAAAAATTTTTAACGAGTGAATCGTTATAAATTTTCTTGAGAAAACGCATAATTTAGCCTATTTCAAAATGTGTAAATGATTATATTTTATTTTTTAGTTTTTCATTTTCATTTCTTTGTTTAATTTTATACTTAAATAATTTATAATTTTCTATCAGATTGTGTTTTTTAATTTCATCATATAGAAAAATCCAATTCAGAATTTTAAATTGGAAGTTAGAAATGTAACTTTTTGGCATCATCACAATCCGATTGTTATTCCTTAGTAGAGACTGCCATCTAAGTTTATATGCTTCATCTCCTCTTAAAAAATCAAATTCTTTTAAACCCCTGGCAATTAAATCTTCTAGTATGTAGAGTATATGTATGTTACCAATGGAATAGGATGAATAATTTGGGTCAGATCCTGTTTGGTAATAATAATATCTATCTTCATATTCAAAACCTAAAACAACGGATGCATGTTGTCCATTTACATCCAGAAAGGAGAGATTTAACCATCCATTGTTTGCCAATTCTTTTGATACCTCAGTCAAAAATTTCATTTGAGTTTTAGTAAAATAAGGTAAATTTTGGTGATTCACTTTTTTTTGATTCAAACTCCAAAAGTCTTTTAAATTTTTATCTAAAGAATTTGGTGTTATAATTTTTTTAAATTTTATTTTACCATAATTTTTTTGAATATCTTTCTCTCCTCTTCGCAGATTTTTCCTGAATTTTTTACTCAATTTATTTAAGTGATCATCCAATGACGATTGAACAGGTAAATATGAAGAAACACCTGTTTTTTTCTCTCCTACAAATAATGAATTGCAGAATGATTGGTTATGCAATATCTTAAAGAACTTTGAATCATCAGGCAGCTGGTCGAAGCGAATAATAAGTTTATTATAGTTAAGATAATTTTTTATCAGGTCAAACATCTTGTTGATCTGACTTTCATCAATATCAGAATAAAAAATACCTCCGTAATCCGATAGATTTATTCCAATATTTTCGACAACATTATAGCTAAAAAGAAAAGTATGATAAGTTGAACAAAGCAATGGCATAATTCCAATTATATCATCCTGATCTTCAATTATCAATATTTGCAGCTTCTTGTTAGTGCCAAAGTGTTCCCACCACTTGAAAAACCATTCCCAGGTTAAAAATATGTTTTTATCACAACTCTTTCCAAGAAGATCATTCCATGTTTCTCTTATAGATTTGAATTCATCAACACAATTTATTTCTCTTATTTTCATTGTATCCCCATTATTTCCCCTTTAAAGAGCTTTTCTAAACTTATCCCACATAAGCAGCCCATAAATGGAAAAAACATAAATTTTCCAATAGGCAATATAATATTGATATATTAGATTGAAATAGATTATGGTTGTTTATACTTACCTTCGCAACTTACAAGTATTGCTGTAAATAAAGACACGTGGAGGGTTTAAGTAATTGTCTCAAATTGACAAGGAAATGTCAGAACAAAACATAACCTTTATAGCAATCACTATGGTTATTTAATGAAGATAAAATAACGACTGAATAAATTAGGGGATTGATTTAATAAAATGAAAAGAGAGATCTATTTTCCTGCACTGGGGATATTGTCCGGCGAACTAATGATGTTTTTTGGCCAGGTGAATATAGGCCTGCCAATACATATAATAAACCTTCAGTTAATAAGTCTGGCCTTAATTTTCAGCAATTTCCAACCAGATACCAAAAAAGTTCTTCAAAGTATGATACTATTGGTCCTGATGCGGATAATAAGTCTCGTAATGCCCCAATTCTTTACAAATACCCTGTTCTGGTATGTCCTGGTAAATGCTATCATGTTCATACCAATTTATATTATAATAAAAAATCAGGATATTTCGTTAAATGAAATCGGGATGCATTTCAAACATTTCCATATTTACCTTCCCATCGCTCTTATCATCGGCATAGACCTTGCAATGCTTGAGTACCGCATTCTTGACCCTTTTACCCTGATCGAAAATATCCAGCTTTCTAACCTTGTACTAATCGCTATTGTGATGTTTGTTTTCATAGGCGCAGTAGAAGAGCTTATATTCAGATCAATACTCCAGACCAGGCTTGAAAAAGTAATTGGCTTAAAAAAGGGACTTTTCTTAACCGCTATTTTGTTCGGAATAATGCATTCTGTTTATGGGCAAATCAACGAAATATTATTAGCAACCCTGCTTGGAATTATTATAGGTTATGCATTCCAGAAGACAAGGAGCTTTCCTTTTATCCTTGCCATCAACGGCACTACAAATATGGTTCTTTTTGGTATATTACCTATATTATTAAAGTGATTTCATAAACAACTATGCCTGCAAAAGTAATTAGCATAGGAATTGTGATCGCATCAAGGGTGCTTGAGGCACATCTTTTCCAATATCTGGAATCTAAAATCAATAATGTGATAAAAACCGAAACAATAATGGAAATAACTGCAAGGGCCTCCAGATTAGCATCTAAGGGAAAGGATGTTTGCATATTTGATACTGCAATTATAATACCCATATATACCTGAATTACTTTTCAATATTAAGTTCTTTCTGTTTTTTTAAAATAATCCTGCAAAACCTTTATCATAACTGGAACTAAGAGGGAAAACCATGAAGCTTTTCGTCCCATCCCCAGGACATATCGACAGCCTCAAGGAATTATTGACCCGGAAAGAGAAAATATACTCTATTTTCATGGCAGGCTCACCTGATTATATAGGTACCGGAAGGAGCAATCTTGCCTCCCCCCAGCTTGAGGACATAAAGGAACAAACTGAATTCGCCCATAAGAACGGGGTTAAGATGGAACTTGTGCTAAATTCAAGCTGCATGGGAGGACGCCAGCTTACGCCCGAAGGATACAGGACAAACCACTGGTATGTTGAAAAACTTGTGGATATCGGGATTGATTCCATTGTTGTTGCGGATCCTTATCTTGTTGAGACAATTTCAAGGGATTTTGATGTGGATGTTGTAGTATCAGTGCTTGCTTTTGTGGATTCCCCGCAAAAGGCTGAGTTCTTCGAAGACCTTGGCGCAAAATCAATAGTAATTGATTCAAATGTAAACAGGCATTTTGATGTGCTTCATGCAATCAGGGATTCTGTGGATTGCGAATTAAAGCTCCTTGTCAATGAAGGATGCCTTTACCGCTGCCCATTCAGGTATGCGCATTTTAACTTCTTTTCTCATGCCTTCGGGCCTGAACCAAGACCCAATGTGCTTGATGATTATTATTACTTAAAATGCCTTGAATTACGGATTGAAAATCCCGAACTGATCATAAAATCCCCATGGATAAGACCTGAGGATATCAAGCTCTACAGGGATATCACCGATGTTTATAAAATCGGGGGCAGGACGCATTTTGTGGACTGGATCCTGAATTGTGTGAACGCATATTATAGCGAAAGTTATGACGGGAATCTTATGGACATTCTGGATTGTCCCAAGGACCTAAAAGACCTGTATAACATTCCCAATAAAAGCCTGGATGGTATCCTGGAGAGACAATGGACTAACTGCAAAAAAGTATGCAACAAATGCGGTTATTGCAGGACACTTACAAAGAAAGTCACACAGGTTTATTCAAATGGGGGAACAGAACACCAGATGTGTCTGCCATGGGAAACAGTAGCGGTGAAAACATGATTTTAGAAGATATTTTGAAAAACAGGGCCGGCTTTGAAGAAAAGATTAGAAAACTGATAGGCAGGCCGGTACTTTTAATAGAGCTTGATATGTTCGCCCTGCCCTGCGGATGTTCAGGTATTACAGCAAATATGAGAGGGCTTGAATTTGATGACCTGGAAGTTTTTGAGCCCCAAATCCTGCCAATTATCAAAGAAATGGCCGAAAACCTTGGGGTCAAGCCAACAGTGGCATTTGCGCGTCTTGTGCCCGGAAGCTCCATCGTTGCATCGCTTAACTGGCGCACTCTATGTTCCCGATGTTATCCGGAATTTGCAAGAGGCACAGGAAAGATGCCAAGACCGGACCTGTATATGCTGCTGTTTGAGAGGCGAAAGTAATTTTAAATTCTTTTTGTAAACCCATCAATATTACCTATAAATTCCGAAATTGAATTGGCAATCGATATTTTTTTCGTATTATCGAGTGGATTAGTACCAATCGTACCATTCAAATCTATGAACTCTTTTTTACAGCTATCGTATATGTTTTTAATGATTTTTATATGATTATTATCGTTTGAATAAATCCTTTCTAATGTCATTATAATTGATGAACCGATTTCAAGGAAAGACTGAAATGACATATTAAACTCTTGTTTATTACCAACCATAATATTCTCTCTTATTTCTTGCAATTTTTCCAATTGTTCACTGAATGGAGAAATAGATATTGGTATCGCTTTTGGCAAGAAATATTTGTTTAAAATATTAGATATCCAAGTGCCAATACATGTACCTTCTGTAGTATGCTGAAATATAACCAACAGAGTGATTAAAACTCCTATTCCCAAAAGAATTTTATGAAGCCATGATAAGGAGCTGGGTAATGAATCTGTCAATAAAAATATAAAAATGTATTCAGCTGAGATTGTAAAAGAGAATATACCGAAAATTTGAGTGCTCAAGACTAAAAAATTCTTATTACCCCTTTCAGACCATTGAACATATAAAATTACTACTGCAAAAAGAAAGGGGATGACATAGTATGGATTGAAGAAAAAAAGCTGATCGAAATAATCAGAAAAGTTCACCATGAGCTATTGAACCTCTCAACGGCTTCTCTATCCAGTTCATCTGTGTTAGAGCCAGCTTTCGATCCGATAAGACCACCAATCACTGCTCCAATTGGCCCTGCAACCAGTGCTCCAAGTGCTCCTAAAACTATAGCGCCACTAACTGCACCACCTACATTAGTCTCAGCAAAAACTTCATTCCGGGTATAAAATGCATCCCTTCTATAAACGGAACATCCTATTTGTTGGCATCGTAAAACAAATTGGAATGGCAGTTCTCTTCTAATTTGGGCTGGACTATTAATATATATTTTATTTCTGCAATATTGACATTGCACATACAGCCTCATTTTTTCTCCAATGCATCCTTTGTCAATAGGTTTGTTATTGTATCAAACATGGTCTTAATATTTTCCGTGCTTTTCCCCCAATCAAAGATTTGTGAATTTGGATTTGAAGTTACTTTTACATTAGTATATTTTGATTCAGAAGAAATTATGATCTCTATAGTTTCCCCCCACGATGCAAGAGTAATAGGTGTAGATGCATTTATCTTGGCTTTAGATTCTTTTGTTATTTTCCACCCAAGTTCTTTAAAGGCTTTCTTGATAGCATCATATACTATTGATTGTGGGAATTGAAATAATTGATTTGCTGAAGCCATGATTATAAAGTAATATTTTTTATCATTATATGACTTTTAAATATGTACAGGTCAAATAAATACTTATTTGGATGAAGTTATTGTTTTATCCCTTTTCCTGTATGCATATAAATATAAACTATATCAACAAATCTACCTTAGCAATATTAATGACAATGAGTATTCACTTGCGAAAAGTGAATGAAAAACAATACAGGCTTTTGAAAAGTGCCGTTGCAAAAAAAAGATGTCATCTTGAGCAGTGCATTACCATTGCCGATAGAAAATTATTGGGGGCTGAGGACTGTCTGGAAAATGCACGGGCTCTTGCATCTCCTTATGAGACTGCATTGGTGACAAGAATTTCAAAAAAACTAATGCATGCAAAAATATTTGGTAGTTCAATGTGAATAGCAGCAGATAGAAGTATTTGGTAGTTCAATGTGAATAGCAGCAGATAGAAGTCTAACAAATGATCAAAAGCTATATGAAACTTATATAAGAGATAATTATGGACATAACTCCCCTTTTAACAACATTTGGCCTTATTGCCCTTGCCGAGCTTGGCGATAAAACACAGCTCACAGTGATAGCATTATCTGCAAGATATGATAGAAAGAAGGTCTTCGCAGGCGTCGTACTTGCTTTTATTCTTGTAACCGGGCTGGGTGTTCTTGTCGGGGAAGGACTATTGCGATTGATCCCGGAAAATATTATCAAAATAATAGCCGGCCTCATGTTCATTGTATTCGGGATAATGATGCTAAGATCTAAAGAAGATAATGAAGAAAACAATAATTCTCCGGTGCTCAACCCGTTTATTTCAACTTTCAGCATGATAGCTCTTGCTGAGATGGGGGATAAAACACAACTTTCGGCGATCACACTTTCAGCAAAATACAATTCACCATATCTTGTCTTTACAGGCGCAGTTCTTGCGCTTGCGGCAATAAGCCTTCTGGGGATACTTGCTGGCCAAAAACTATGTGAAATTGTGCCGCTATCAAAAATAAAGCTGGGCGCAGGCGCGTTGTTTATCCTGTTCGGGATACTGTTTATAGCAGGATTTTAGACAAAAAAGATAATCCGGAAGATCGATGTTAACAATTGTTATCATAATTGCCCTTAAAAAAATAATAATTCAAAAACCTTATAAGCTTGCTTTTCCTACTAACTATGTGTACTATTAGGCGGTGAATTTTTTGCTAAGTGTCAATGAAAAAGCAATGGAAATTGCAGAAGAAATGATGGATTGGTCAGAGGAGTTAAAAATCAAAGCCCTGGAACTGAAAAACGGCGGCAAAGTAATAGATTGCGGAATAAACGTACCCGGGGGGTATGAAGCCGGTCTTTTGTTCACTGAAATCTGTATGGGGGGATTCGGGGGTTGTTCGGTATCCGTACATAAAATAAGCGATATACCGCTTGCTTTCATAGATGTTACAACCGATCATCCTGCGATGTCATGCCTCGGAGCACAAAAAGCAGGGTGGAGGATAAGTGTGGATAAATATTTCGCCATGGGTTCAGGCCCTGCAAGAGCTCTTGCGTTAAAACCCAAGAAAACCTATGAGCGGATAAAATATGAAGATGATTATGAGTATGCTGTTATCGCTCTTGAATCAAACCAGCTTCCTGATGAAAAAGTAATTGACACAATAGCGGAGGCATGCCATGTTGAGTCTGAAAATGTGATCGCATTAGTTGCGCCAACAGCAAGCATTGTTGGTTCAGTACAGGTTTCAGGACGGGTTGTTGAGACAGCTATATTCAAGCTTAATGAGCTGGGATATGATACCAAAAAGATAATAACAGGCACAGGATGCGCACCTATCGCGCCAGTGGTCAAAGACGACCTGAAGGCAATGGGAAGCACCAATGACAGTGTGATATATTATGGTTCTGTGTTCCTGACGGTCAAGGGATTTGAGGAGGATAAATTCAAAATGGTGCCGTCCAGTACCTCAAAAGATTACGGCAAACCATTCTACAAGACTTTCAAGGATGCTGGATATGATTTCTTCAAGATTGATGCAAATGTGTTCGCTCCGGCTGAAATTTCAGTAAATGACCTGGAGACGGGTAAGACATACCATGCCGGCCACCTGAATAGTGAAGTTATCCTGGAGTCTTACGGTATAAGCGGAATATAAACTATAACATATCAGATAACAGATTTTTCTCAGGTACGTCCCTTAATTTTTCTTCTGGTTCATTTAACTCAAAAAAGGCAATGAATTTTGTGCAAATTTTTTTCCGGGTATACAACAATTGACCCCCTTTTTTAAGGAATAAATTATATACTTCTTCAAACTGTGCTTTTTCCTCATCATTAAGCTCGATGGAGGATAATTTCCCGGATAAATGATTGATAGCGATCATCAAATTTACCTCTCTCACCCTTTTTAGCTTTGCTTTTTCCTCTTCGCTTTCGATATAGACACTTCTTTTTAATTCTGGCGACCAGCCAACGAGCTTTCGTTTAAACTCAATGAAAGTAACAGGAACAAATTCCCCTTCCCGGGGTTTGGAAAATTGCTTTATTAAATGATATTCGTCCATTTATCTGAATCTCGATTTCAAATGATTTAATAACTCCGGGACACTCATGCAAAGAACCACAGACTGCTCTATCATGAGATTCACAGTTCCCTCGATGCCCAGCGTCCTGAAATCAGTCCTGAGGCCAAGAACGGGTTTAGCTTTTGCAAAAGCAAAACCTATTTCCCATGCTGTTCCCGAATCAACATCAGCTCCATCTATAACTGCAACGATTATATCCGAATTCTCAATCCCCTTCAGGTTCTTATTGAAAATTATTTTCTGCCGGTCCAACATACCTTTTACATTGTTGGAATCCTCTTGCGGCAGGAACACATTAAAGCCGGCGCTTATTAACTCATCCCTGAGCTTGCGGTTAAAATCACACTCAGCTTCAGAAAAAAGTGGGGCTGCAAGATAAACAGTTTTCATAATATATATACCACTTGTTAGTTAAATAAGATTTCTAAAGCAACGTGAAAGTATTGACATCCTTTTCCCGGTATCCAATCCATCTTTCAGAATGTCAAACCACCTATTTACCATGCAGATCCAGTTTTGGTGGATTCATGAGTTTTAACCATTTATATAATAATAAGATAAGGCATATAAGTATCCCCAGGACTATTATCTCATCGAGCACCTCAGCACTCTTTTCATCCATTACTCCCTCTAGTAATTCTTCCAGTTCCACAATGGCACGGATTATGAAAAGGATCAATGACATAAGGATCAATTTCCAGCTTCCCTTGAGAAAAGACTCATTAAGAAAAGCACGTGCCCTGAGGGTGGCAGGATCGATCCTCCTCTGGGCTATATAGATCCTGGCTGCAAGATAAACACCTATAAGAGCGAATAATATTGTAAGGATCAATACAGGGATCTTTAACGTAAGCATAAGCTTTCATTTTTAACATATGTTGGATTGTATATATAGGGAGGTGTGAAATTAGTGTGAAATTAGTGTGACGTTATGCGCTGGCTATTGACTAAAAATATTAAAGTTTTTGGATCTCATAATCTCTAACCAGTTCGATATTTTTGACTATGACCTTGCAATCACAACCTTACAATCCCTGCACTCTGGCACGTTGTCAGGTGCCTGAACATTTCCCCCGGCATTGGCAGACCCTGATATATGAAGGCATAGTCGATTTGCAGGCAAAGCATGATTGCATTACGTTCCGGTGTTCCTTTCTTACATACTTCTATTGCCAGGTTCGCCTCTGGCATTATTTCAATTTCCCCCGTTTGTTTATTGATCATATATTCCCCCACTAGCCATTACAATAGGAATCAGGGGCTTCGTATTCTATCCTGAAATGGATTTTATACCAGTCACGCACTTCAGTTTTACTAACCGAATGTGAAGACCGATATCGTATCGAGTTGTAATACGAACAGTTTATCCACGTTCTGCATGGGCATTTTTTCATAATGCATTTAGTCATAACCTAACCCCCATTGTTCTTTAATAAAAGATATTTAAGATATCAATATATATAATCATCGGTCGGAAACATTTAAATTCCAAAAATTCATCATAATTAATGATTGCTGAAGGTTTTTAACTTTTTAACTTATATCCTTATATCCACCTCAGTCCATATTCTGGAATCTGATAAAAAAGGTGAAAATATTTTGAAAAATACTGATGTAATCATAGTCAGGTACGATGAACTTGCCCTGAAGAGCAAGAATGTCCGGACAAGATTTGAGCAGATACTGGTCAGGAATTTAAAATCAATGCTCAAATCAGAAGGCTGCAATTTTTCCAATATAACGCGTGAAATGGGGCGGATCTTCATACATTCCGATGACCCGAATGCCATAAAAAGCGCTTCAAAAGTCTTTGGTGTTGTTTCAGTCAGCCCTGCTTATACGTGCGAGGCTACACTTTCATCCGCTGCAGGATCATGCGCAGAAATCGCTAATGATGTTCTAAAAGAAGGCCAATCATTTGCAATCAGGGCCCGGAGGGCAGGAAATCATGATTTTACATCCAGGCATATAGGTATTGCCTGTGGTGACGCCGTATTTGACGAAATGAACGGTAACGTTACTGTTGACCTTGAGAATCCTGATGTTGAAATTTTTATAGAATTAAGACAGGAAAAAGGTTATGTGTTCACGGGATCGGTTAAAGGCGTGGGAGGCCTGCCGCTTGGAACCCAGGGAAAGATGGTGGCTCTTGTTTCAGGAGGTATTGATTCACCTGTTGCCGCATGGCTGATGATGAAACGGGGTTGCGATATAATACCCCTGTATTTGAATAACGATCCGTTTTCCGATGAGAGTACACGCGAGAGAGCAATGAGCTGCATTGATGTGCTGCAGAAATGGTCGCCGCATAAGAAACTTACAATTTACGAAGCGCCGCATGGTGAAAATCTCCTGGCATTCCTGAGTAATTGCAATAACAGGCTCAATTGCGTATTATGCAGGCGCATGATGTACAGGATCGCTGGCGAGGTACTGAAAATGGAAGATGCGCATGGGATAATTACGGGTTCATCGCTTGGCCAGGTGGCTTCCCAGACATCGGAAAATATGCTCGCAGAGATGTATGGCATGGAATACCCGATCTATCATCCCCTTATCGGGCTTGATAAGCTTGAGATAACCAATATGGCAAGAAATATCGGCACATTAGAGCCCTCAACAAAACCTGCGACATGCTGCATGGCAGTCCCGGAATATCCATCAACAGCATCTAAACCAAAAGAAGTCATAGAAGCTGAGAAACTTATAGATGTTCCCTCGCTGGTTGATAATATGCTGAAAAATATTAAAAAATTCACCCGATGACTCTTAATTCATCCGGTGATTCTTCTTTTTATGATCAACAATGAGACCGCTAATAGCAAGTATAATGCCTGGAATCCCGGTGCTTCCTTTGGTAATTTACCGCGTGATTCCTTTATAGTCTGCACCATATCTTCAGGCCCGAGATATCCGACATGCCGTGAGATCTCACTGCCCTTCGGATCAAGAAATACGATTGTAGGATAATATGCTATATTATATTTATTTTCGATATCGATCCTTATCTGCGTATTTACTTTTATAGCAACAAAATCCTTCAGTTCCGAAACAACACGCGGGTCAGGATACGTGCTCTTTTCCATTTCTATGCACGGGCTGCACCAATCTGCATAAAAATCAAGAATTACGGGTTTTTCCATTGAACTTGCAGCATCCATACCTTTCTCATAAGTGTACCATTGTGTTGTTTCGGCATTTACAGGAATGATTATTAATACTATTAAAAATAGTAATAACATTACTGATCTGCTCATCAGGATAGAATTAACTGTATTGGTATAAAATTATTTGTAAAAACATCAACAGGTTATTATACGATATCGTGATCATTATTATAATGAGAAAACTTTTTAAGCAATGAATGCAAATTCTATAATGGTAACAATGAACAAATATCTTTCCATTATACTAATAATCCTAATAGCCACAGCGTTATCCGGTTGTACAGGTGAGGGTGCTACGAAAGGAACACCTGTCGAGATACAAAAATTCGATAGGGCCAATCCAGACCTCAATGCGAATATAGTTGATATAAAGTTTGATAGAGATGACGTGAGGGCAGGAGAAGCTGTAATAGCCCAATTATTTATTGCTAATACAGGCTCTGAAAAAATCACAAATGAGACCATAGAAATAAAAGCCAGGCTTAAGACTCTTGATGATTCTCTTGCGAATCTTTATTTAAAAACAATGAGCGAGGAAAAGAAAACAAGGTTTATTGACCCGATAGAATTTGGAACAGAGATTGAACCCGGAACAGTAAAATCGATCAGTGCAAAATTCCATACAATCAAAGAGATGGAAGGAAGAAGCCTTGCAGGTACTTATGATATAACTATAACTCTAATAGTTAATGGGCAAAAGATCGAAGCAAGGGTAATTCCGATAACACTTTATCCCGGGGATGTAAGGGAATTTACCCCGGTTCCGACACCCAGCCCATCACCAACACCAACTCCGACAAATACTCCTGCTCCAGAGATCATCGAGACACAAACGCCGACTCCTGCCCCCACACCTGAGCCTGTTGTTGTAGCAACACCTACTGGAAAGAACTTTACAACATTTGTTAAAGATGACAAATACTTCCCCGATAATCTGAATATAGAACCGGGAGATATGGTTCTGTGGATTAATAAGATGGATTCCGACTATACAATTGTTGAAATGGATAAGAAAATCCCGGATATGGTTCTCAGGGCAAGAAATAGTTATATTTTTAACACTACAGGAGAATACAGGCTTGGATTATATTTCAAACCGATGCGTGGGGAGCCAAGAATCCAGACAATCAATGTAAGAGTTAATGCAACTAAATAACTTGCATTAATTCATAATCTTTTTAAAGTTATAAGACGATACCATACCGGTGAAATTATGGTATTAAAAAAAGTTTGTCTTTTTATTTGTCTCGTATTATTAATCACCAGTTATGCAACAGCAGCAACTCTTCAGGTCGGACAGGGTAAGACCTATACAACTATTCAATCAGCTATCGATGCTGCAAAAACAGGCGATACGATTCTTGTAGACGAGGGCATATACAATGAAAATCCTCTTATCAAAACAAATGGAATTTCAATAACAGGAAAAAACAGGGAAAAAACTATTATTGAAGGCAGAAAAACCAGTAGCGGGATCAGGATAGATGAAGTAAACAACATAGTAATAACCGGATTTACAATAAAGAACAGCGGTGGTGGGGGACAGGAAGATGCCGGGGTTGCGATTTATAAAGGGAGTGGAAATACTGTTTCAAACCTGATCATCACTGGTAATTCAGTGGGTATTTCCATATATCAGGGAAGCAGTAACAACATCATTTCAGGGAATACTATCGAATCAAACTCAGGATATGGTATTAATTTATATGCTTCAAATGATAATAAGATTTTCAATAATAATATAAAGGGCAATAAAATCGGAGTTTATGCATATTCTTCAAAAACAAATATCATATACCAGAATAATCTCATAGATAATAAAGACCAGGCTTATGATAATAGCGGCCTGAATTCATGGGATCTGGACAAAATGGGAAATTACTGGAATGATTTTCAAGGCAGCGGGGAGTATGTTATTAAATTAGGCGCTAAAAATGCGAAAGATAATTTTCCCCAGCCAAAAGCCTTTTCAGTAAAGTCTGAGCCTATCCCTCCACAGCCACCACTGAAAATGGAGGAAGCGGAAAAATCCATAACAGGGTTTACAATTATAGTAGCAATTATTTCATTAATTATAACAGGGATATTCCGGAGAAAAACCGGATAATTTTAATCCATGCCATCAAATATCGACTCCAGGTATTCTCTTTCACCTATCAATTCATTAATTTTTCCTTCTCTCGTTAATTGTCCTGGGTAGACCTTATCATCGATTTCAATAGTAAGATCGCCTTTATATCCTGAATCTCGCAAGCGCTGTAATATAATATCCATTTTCTTCTGGTGATGTGATGGAAAATGGGGCTTTCCATTGTGGGGTGCCCCGATATGAACATTTATGATCTTACCGCCAAGCTCGTTTATGAAAGATATGGGCGTCCGGGGCGAATTTAAATATGCATGGACTACATCGAATGTGAAAAACAGGCCTGGGAATTGATCCAGCACTTCTTTCATTTCCTCAGGACCGGAACACATCGATTGAACACCAGGCATGCTATTTTCAAGTGAAAGATTTACACCGCTACTTTTCGCCTTTTTAAAGGAAATTTCAAGATACTTCATGAATTTCTCCCAGTCCTCGTTTGTGGGTTTGCGGCGTGCTGTTCTTTTGCCGGGGTGTATAGTAACAACCCGGGCCTTAAGAATACTGGCAAGCTCAATAGACCACAACGTTTCCTTGAGTGTCGCCTCATAGACAAGATCATTATAAGAAGAAGGATTTAGATCCATGACAGGCGCGTGTAAAGTACAGCCCTGTGGCATGGTGGAAATTGCCTGTATCAACCGCGCAACAGTGGTTTCGTTATTCCGGTCCATCCAGAAAAGAGGTGTTTCTGCCCAGAATTCAACGCTATTAATGCCTGCTTTTTGCAGGATATCCATGATATCATATACAGGATATTCCCAGAGAAAGAGAGATGAGCAGGATAAACGCATCTGTCACCTGTGATTTTCCTATTCCCGGGTGAAATATAGCAATATGCTTAGAGCCACAAACTCAAGGATATCCGGGATCACGACATATATGGGGTTATAGCCCAGCAGGTTTATTATTATGGGATATACATGTGCCGGAGGCGGGCTGTTTATTATCAGAAGCAGCATGATCGCCCGTGAAAAACTCTGTAATAATAATGCGACCGTAAATATCATAAGGCCCAGAGTAAAGTTAGACTTGATCTTATTATATATCTGAATATATGAAACCAGGAGCACCAAAAGCAATACGATATTTCCTGCCGAAACATAATAAGCGATTTCAGTAATCTGAATAAAATTTCCTCCTGTTATTTTCAGTGGCTTTGTTTATCAATTTTTTCCCAAATCTGATTAAATTCATTTATATTAGCCTCCATTGTTTTGGAGATGAAATACATAGCGCCATATTTGTCACCTTCCATAGTTATTACACCGTTCTTGGTAAGCACATCAAGATGATGCCTTATGGTCTTATAATCCATATTCATAGCTTCAGCTAGCTGATTTGCATTATAAGGCCTATCAATGAGCAGTTTCAACATTAATGCACGGGTTTGTCCTCCACGTGTTCCTGCGATCAGATACCAGAGCAACTTCTTCAGAAAATTCTATCTCCTGTCAACACAAATAGATGAATAATATAATAATTATACCTTGTGGTTATAACAGTTCAAACAGAACCACCATAATGTCGTACTTTGAACTGCGCACAATACTCATCTGCGATTTTCTTGCATTTTTCAATATTCACTACTGGCAGATCAACCACTGTGAATCTCAATTCAATCCTGGAACTTGAAATGTCTTTTGCAAACTCAAGCATCTTCTCGTATGCCTTTATGTACCTGGGATCGCATAATTGGTTATAAGTATTAGCATCCTGGGCATTCAGGCTGAGCGATATGACTTTCATACCTGATTCAGCTAATTCTCCTGCAACATTCCTGTCAGGATATAAGAGTTTTGCATGTCCGCTTGTATCAAGCCTCACCGAAATTCCACGGGTAGTAAGCCATTTTGTGATCTCAAGCACATCATCCAGGCGCACAAGAGGTTCACCAAAGCCCGTGAAAACTACTTCATCATATTTTGTGAGGTCATGCTCGGAAAGCTGCTTTATTATTTCGGAAAGCGGGGGTTCCTTCGAGAGACGGAGATTATAACCGTATATCCCATCGGAGTAGCGCTTCAGGCAAAAAATACAATCAGCAGTACATCTATTTGTTATATTCAGGTACAGGTTGCCGTGTGCCTCGTAAATGACGGTATCTTTATTGTTTTTGTTTTTGTTCATCTTGCCTTGTTTATATTTGTGGCTCCTATCTCATATTACTTTCCTCATCTCGTGATTACTTCACACCCTTCTTCGTTGACTATAACAGTATGTTCAGACTGGGCGACAATTTCACCGTTCTTCTCTATTATTTCATAATATTCTCTTGCTCCCTTCAGTTCATTAAGATCAGTTACAGGGATCCATCTTGGAGCAAAAGGAAGCGAACCGAACCTGTTCCTGAGATCTGTAAGCATATTTCCTTTACACCCGTTGTTTATTGCAAAAATAAAGGGGCTGCCGGTTCTTATATTCCCGCTTCCGTATGTTGCGAAGGGCTCGATAGCAAAAACCATATCTTTCCTGATAGTATGGCTAAAAAAGCTTTTATAATTTGGAACTATGACGCCCGCATGCAGTTGATATTGTTCAAGATTATGACCGGTCAGATCTTTTATGGGATTAAAACCACGTTCTTTGATCGTATCTTCAATTATCTTCCCTATCTGATTCGTTTCAACCCCATCCTTTGTGGATGCAATAGCTTTTTCAAGCGCTTCTTCGCATGTACGGATCAACAGGGTGTGGTTATTTGTCCCGACTTCAATAGTAGCAGCAGTATCTGCAATATAGCCTTCAATGTGAGCCCCCAGGTCTAATTTTACGACGTCTCCTTTTCGAAAGCATAGCTGGTAATCCTGCGGAGTATAATGGGAGGCAATTTCATTTATTGAAATATTGCAGGGAAATGCAGGTTTTGCGCCCAGTTCTTCTATCCTTTTTTCAACATATTCCGCGATCTCAAGGAGAGGGATACCTTCCTTTATCCTGGAGAGAGCATCAGTCCGGACTTTTGCCGCAATTCTTCCGGCTTCAACATAGTAATCGTGGATATAATGGTTCATCTGTCTGTAGTAACTAATGCAACTCCTGTCAATATAAGTGCGCCTCCGATAATTTCAAGGGTTGATATCTGCTCATGAAGAAGGAGGACAGACAAAATAACAGCACTTACAGGTTCAATTAATCCGAGTATACTGGCGCTATGTGTCTTTACTTTTTTTAATCCGTTAAAATATAGTGAGACAGCCAGGATAGTAGGAAATATTGACAGGAGAATTAAATAAACCAGGTTATCAAGAACTATATCAAAAGGAGCGATACCAACAGGAAGAAGAATCACGGCCGCTATTAGAAAACTCCAGAAAGCCTGGGTGTAGCCTGAATAAGTTGAACCTGCATATTTCGAGATCATTATCTGGAAAGCATACATGATACCTGATGCAATCCCTGCAAGTATTCCTGCAGGATAATGTGTAAAATCAAGCTTTTGGGGATCAACTATCAATAGAATACCAATTATTGACATAACAAGGGCGATGAACCCCTTTTTTGTGGATCTTTCTTTTAAAAGCCATGGGGATAATATGGTAATATAAACAGGAGCTGTATATAATAATAAGACTGCGATTGAGACTGATCCTTCTAATACGGATATGAAAAATGCCAGCATTGTCCCGGCCTGCATTATGCCAAATAACAGTAAATAGATTTTTTTGTCTTTTAGCTTAATTATCCTGAGGTTTCCGGAAATGAGAATAAATATGAAAAATATAGCAAAAGCCAGTAAAACCCTGTAAAAAATAATACTCCGGGCTGACATCCCATGTATATATTTTGCAAATATCCCGGCCAGGCTCCACAATACCGCTGCAATGATTATTTCCCCGTATCCGGAGAAGCTTTTTTTATCCATTGGGTTCTGAATGGCTCATAAGACAAAAAAGATTGTGGAACGAAGTCTGTATATAAAATCATACAAAGATTTATTAATAATTAAGATTGTATCTTACGAAAATAAATAAAAAGAAGGGAATCTTAGTGGATGAAGAAGAATTTTACAGCAGGCTTAAAGATGAAATGGTTGACTGGCAAAGGGATGGCATTATAGACAGTGCCCGGGCTGAAGCCATAATGAAAAGACATGATGTTGAAAAAAAGACATACAAACCTGGCAATGTAATTACCGCTCTTTCAACGCTTGCCGTGATACTTATTGGGGTTGGCGTAATCCTGTTCTTTGCTTCGAACTGGGAATATATACCTGATCTCATCAAAATCGTATTGCTCTTTACGGCAACATTCTCATCATATTATGCCGGATATGTAATGAGATTTGAAAAACAAAATTACCCCAGGGCCGGTCATGCACTGATTTTCCTGGGTTCGATACTGGTAGGCGCCAGCATATTCCTTATCGGGCAGATATTTAATATTAATGTTGACGCATACTGGCTTGTCCTGCTCTGGTTCATTGCCATATCCCCGATGGGTTATGTTTTTGATTCAAGACCCTCTATCGGCTTAAATATCATCACCTTTACATACTGGCTGGTATTTTCGGTCAGTCCTGAATACAGGGGTATGTCATCACCGCTTCTGCTATTTTTACTGTTCGGCATTGCACTGTATAGTATCGGCCAGCTACATGAACTCACGGATAAATGGGCAAGATTCAGGATGACATATAAAGGATTTGGAATATTTTTTATTCTTATTTCATACTTTTATTTCAGCATCTGGCCGTCCGAATTCCGGTACATATACAACTATCCGCAGCAGGCGGGATTTTCAGTCACTGCACAATTTCTTTATGTTGCCTTTGCGATAATTGCAGTTATTTCTATTCTTGCAAATCTGATGGCAAAGGAAAAACTAAGGAGTATACAATATGAATTCTATTTGCTGCTTGCGGCTTTTATAGGCTGGATAGTCCTGTTCGTCATTAACACATATCCCCAGCAATTTTTTACAATGCGTGTTGAACAATATGGCACTTATTTTGAAATCAGTCCCAGTTCGGAAAAAATGTTATTTGCTGTATTGAGTGCATTCCAGATCGGACTTTCGATAGTGACTATCTCTATAGGATATTATAAGAATGAAGTGGACTTTGTTAATATGGGGATCATTTTTTTTGCCCTCGGCGTGATGCAGGTTTACATTAACCACCTTCAGGGGATGCTTCCTAAGGGCCTTGGACTCATCATTGGCGGGATTTTCCTGTTTTTCTTTGCAACATATCTTGAGAAAAAGAGAAGAAATCTTCTTAATGCCATGAAAGGGGTAGAATAATGGATAGGAAAATATTCGTAAAAGCAATGCTTGTTCCCGCAGTGATCCTTTTAGGATTTATCGGGTATAATTATTACACCTTAAGCCTGGGGCATGAAATATTGCTGAAAACTGTCCCCGTCGATCCAAATGACCTGTTCAGGGGCGATTTTGTGAACCTGCGGTATGAGATCTCGGCTATCGACCTTACCCAGATCGGGTATGACAGTCCTTTTATGGATGGAGAGAATGTTTTTGCGATCCTGGCAAAAGGTGAGAAGTTCTGGTTTGTAACAAGAGTTGGACATTTCAGCCAGCCACCGCAAAGAAATGAAGTATGTATCAAAGGAAAGGTAACAAATTCTTACCAGAATAAGATCAATGTGCAATGGGGCATAGAGAGCTACTTTGTCCCTGAAGGAAAGGGAAGGGATATTGAACGGGAAATCCGTGATGTTTCTGTCAAGGTATCAGTGGACAGGACATGCAGGGCGCTTATAAAGGAATTGTATATAAATGATAAGCCTGTGAGTTTTGGGAATTAAGCGAATTTTAGGCAAATATAAGTTCCAATTCACCCAAACGTATTAATAATCACATCTATATCTATATTGTAATGACCTCGGAAAATCTGATACGTGCAGCAATGGAATCTGATGAAATCTTTATCAGGGAACTCCACAGGATAATTAAGGATGAACTTCATTTGACAGCAGCGGATTTCAGCGAAAAATCAGGTATTCCTGCAAGTACAATATATAAATTATTATCAGGCCAGCGCGAACCTAACATTAAGACCTTAAGGCAGATAGTCTCAGTGCTTCGAAAAATTGAAGGAACTGAAAAAATAGAGTTTATCGCCGTTATCGCCGCTCGGCCAGTCCTTGATTATATCACTGAGAAAAAATTAAAAGTAGCCGGAAGGCTCCTTACGATCAGGGAATATTCCGCAACCTCAATGGAAGAAGCCATTATCGCCGCAGTAAAAGCTGAAAGGGACGGCGCAAAGGCGCTTGTATGCGCTCCTATCGTAAGCACCACGGTTGAAAAGATATTGCGAATTCCAGTTACCTCTATCATGCCAAAAGACAGCCTGATCGAAGCGATAGAACTTGCGGCGAAAAAGATGGGATAGAATTGTTAGAAAGAATTATCAAGCCTTGATTTTTTAAATA
This sequence comes from Candidatus Methanoperedens sp., assembly GCA_012026795.1. Taxonomy (NCBI): domain Archaea; kingdom Methanobacteriati; phylum Methanobacteriota; class Methanomicrobia; order Methanosarcinales; family Candidatus Methanoperedentaceae; genus Candidatus Methanoperedens; species Candidatus Methanoperedens sp. The sequence continues at coordinate 100,342 of VEPM01000012.1, read as the reverse complement.
AGGTTGAAATGTTGTAATTTCTGATGCATTATTTCCCCTTCGAACTTGCATTACCATCCGCATCTGTCATTGCATCATCCGGAGATGCAGTACCAATAGCTGTATCACTGCTTGTCCAGGTTATGTTGATTTCTTCCATGGGATTACCATTTTGATCATCTGGCTTTTGTGGAGGAGTGGTAGTTCATGCTTACAGAGGATATATATCTTAATAATCTGGCTTTTGTGGAGGAGTGGTAGTTCATGCTTACAGAGGATATATATCTTAATAATCCAATATCTTCGATTTGAATTTTGATGATAAAAAGTACGACACAAACAATAGAAGCAGTATATGAAGATAATGTGTTGAAACCAGTTAAACCTTTAAAGGGAATCATGGAACATCAGAATGTGGTAGTAACGGTACGTCCTCACCCTACCAAAAAAGGACTTCGTGATGTGGCTGGGACATTGACTCATAATGAGGCAAAAGAACAGCAAAAGCTCATAGAAGAGGAGTTTGAAAAAATTGAAGGTGAATGGTAAGCTGGCTGTTGATACTAATGCAGTAATTGCTTATAGGGAAACCATTCCTGAGGTTTGTACCTTGATAGATTCGACTGTTTCTATCTTTCTTCCTGCTATCGTATTGGGTGAACTGCTATATGGTGCAAACAATAGCGCAAAACCTGAAAAAAATGAGCGTGACATAATCCTGTTTGCCAATAATTCTATTCTCATGTTAATTGATGAAGCTGCCGCAATAAGCTATGCTAAAGTACGTTATGATCTAAAAAAGAAAGGAAATCCTATTCCTGAAAATGATATATGGATAGCAGCATATGGCATGCGTCCCCAGTGATGAGGAGGTCTGAAGCCCTTAAGACAATGTGGAAAAACCTGAAAGTCTCAATCAGATAATCTGTTAAGTAAGAATACTACCCTTTAATCCTCTTCAGCCTGAACGTATTCTCACGTTCCATCTCTTCAAGCCTCAGCACAATGAAATCCCTGGCTTCACCAAGCTCCGGGATAACCTTGAACTCAAGAGCATTTACCCTGCGTTTGGTTTTTTCGATATCCTCAAGCAGTTTCTTCATTGTTGTCTCGATCTCAGCTGCCTGGATTATCTTCTCAACAAGGATCTCATAGGAATCAACTGCTTCATCAATACGGGAGCTTGTGCCGATAATACCGTAACCATGCTCGGAAAGGTTCTTATGCACGCTTGAAGCTTCGATTTTCGGGACTACTACTCCCATCACGTTCTTACTTTCAAGTTCAAGTTTGGGGTTATCCTTAAGGGCAAAAGCAGTGGATTTCACAACCACTACGCCATCGACCGATTTGGCGATGGATAGCTTTTGTGTTGCAAGGGCAAACTGCTTCTCAACTTCGCTTCTGATGTCCTTTGCTTTCTCAAGTATCTCGAAAAGTTCAAGGATCAGGCCGTCCCGCTTCATCTTAAGAAGCTTATGACCGCCCTGGCTGAGCTTGATCTTCTTCTTCAGTTCGATAAGCTCCGAACGTGTTGGTTTTATATTGTCCTTTATCGCCATACTACTCTTGCTTTCCTTCCTTTGCCTTATGGGCCGGATGGTATTTCTGGATATACTTGTTATCTATTCTTGTGAGCTGTGCTTCAGGTAGTTCTGCAAGCAGCTCCCAGCCTATGCCCAGAGTTGTCTCTATATCCCTGTTCTCATCAACGCCCTGGCGCACGAACCTGTCTTCGAACATATCCGCAAATTCAAGGAATTTCTTATCTCGATCAGAAAGGGCATCCTTGCCCACGATAGCAACCAAGCCTCTTAAGTCCTTGCCTTCTGCATATGCCGCATAACACTGGTCAGACACAGCTTTATGGTCTTCCCTTGTTCTTGTTGCGCCAATTCCGGAGTTCATCAGTCTTGATAATGATGGCAGTACATTTACTGGAGGATATATTCCTTTCCTGTGGAGTTCCCTTGAAATGACTATCTGGCCTTCGGTGATATATCCTGAAAGATCCGGAATCGGATGCGTAATATCGTCACCAGGCATGGATAAAATAGAGAACTGGGTAACTGATCCTTTTCTTCCTTTTACTACGCCTGCGCGTTCATATAGTGATGCAAGGTCAGTGTACATGTAACCCGGATAACCTCTTCTTCCCGGCACTTCTTCTCTTGCTGCACCCATCTGGCGCAGCGCTTCGCAATAATTTGTGATATCCGTAAGGATAACGAGTACATGCATATCGTGTTCGTATGCAAGATACTCAGCCGCAGTAAGCGCAAGTCTTGGCGTGATGAGACGTTCAACAGCCGGGTCATCCGCAAGATTCAGGAAAACCACTGCGCGCTCCAGTGCACCCGTCCGCTCAAAGTCAGCCATGAAGTACTGGGCTTCCTCATTGGTAATACCCATTGCAGCAAATACTACTGCGAATGGTTCATTTGAGCCCCTCACCCTGGCCTGCCGGGCGATCTGAAGTGCTATCTCATTGTGAGGAAGACCGGAACCTGAGAAGATCGGAAGTTTCTGTCCCCGGACAAGCGTATTCATTCCATCGATGGTGGATATGCCTGTCTGGATGAAATCCTTGGGCGGAAGTCTTGCGTAAGGATTGATAGCAGCGCCTGTTATTTCAAGCCTGTCCTCAGGAACGATGCGCGGCCCGCCGTCTAAGGGCTCGCCAGCTCCTGATAAGATCCTTCCAAGAAGGTCTTTTGAAACCGGCAGTTTGATCGTTTCGCCTGTAAACCTGACACCGCAGTCCCTGTTAAGGCCGCCTGTTCCTTCAAAAACCTGTACTACAACGATATCATCTGAAGTATCCAGTACCTGTCCTCTTTTGGTGGTCCCGTCCGGAAGATTGATATTGACCAGTTCATTGTAACCAACCGGTTCTGTCTTTTCCACAAAGATAAGCGGGCCTGCGATCTGGTTGATTGTCTTGTATTCTTTTGTCATGTTACTTACCTCTTAGTTTTGCAAACTCATCTTCCATGGTTTTCTGGATCACACCAAGCGCTTTGTCGAATTCTTTCTCATATTTGACTTTGGCAAGGTCGTCTTTTGATTTTAATTTGATTATATCTTCAATAGGCGCACCGCTATCCAGGGCATTATGGGCTTTATCGCCCCATGACATGATAGATTTCAATAGTTTGAATTGCTTATCCATGGGGCAGAACGTATCAACTTCATGATAGGCATTCTGCTGCAGGAAATATTCACGGATCATTCTTGCAACCTCAAGGGTCAATTGCTGGTCTTCGGGAAGCGCATCTGAACCCACCAACTGGACAATTTCCTGGAGTTCCGATTCTTTCTGGAGAAGTTCCATTGCGTCATTCCTGATTTTTACCCAGTCAGGAGAAACTTTTTCATCATACCATGGCCCAAGAGCTTTGGTATATAATGAATAACTGTTAAGCCAGTTAATTGAGGGGAAATGCCTCCTCTGGGCAAGCTTGGCATCAAGAGCCCAGAATACTTTGACGATACGAAGTGTATTCTGCGTAATCGGTTCTGAGAAGTCACCACCGGGAGGGGAAACTGCCCCGATGACTGTAATTGAGCCTTCTTTTCCGGAAAGTGCTTTTACTTTTCCTGCCCTCTCGTAGAATTCTGATAGCCTTGCTGCAAGATAAGCGGGATATCCTTCTTCACCCGGCATTTCTTCAAGACGTGAGGATATTTCTCTCATTGCTTCTGCCCAGCGTGATGTTGAATCTGCCATCAGGGATACATCATATCCCATGTCCCTGTAATACTCGGCAATAGTAATTCCTGTATAAACCGAAGCTTCCCTTGCTGCCACTGGCATATTGGATGTATTTGCGATAAGAACAGTCCGCTCCATTAAAGGCCGGCCTGTTTTCGGATCTTTGATCTCAGGGAATTCATATAGAACGTCCGCCATTTCATTGCCGCGTTCGCCGCACCCGATATATACCACTATCTCTGTATCGCTCCATTTTGCAAGCTGCTGCTGCGTAACTGTTTTTCCGCTTCCGAATGGACCGGGGATTGCTGCTGTCCCGCCTTTTGCAACAGGGAAGAGACCATCAAGGATTCGCTGGCCTGTGATCAATGGTGTGCCCGGTGTCATTTTTTTGCTTACCGGCCTTGGCTTCCTTACAGGCCATTTCTGCATCATTGTGAGTTCCTTGCCGTCTTCAAGGGTACAGATCACTTCATCAACTTTGAATTTTCCTTTCTTTATTTCACTTATGGTTCCTGAAACTGTGGGCGGGACAAGAATCCTGTGCTCGATATTCAATGTCTCCCGGACTGTTCCTATTATATCCCCGCCGTTAATTTTATCGCCTTTTTTAACAGTAGGGACAAAATCCCATTCTTTCTCGCGAGATAGGCCGTTCGCAGAAACACCACGTTTAATAAAGTCGCCCATCTTGTCCTTTAATACAGGAAGAGGGCGCTGGATACCATCGTATATGCTCTCAAGAAGTCCGGGTCCGAGTTCGACAGACAGGGACATGCCGGTATTTTCTACAGGTTCGCCGGGTCTTACTCCCGATGTTTCTTCATAAACCTGTACCGTGGATTTGTCTCCTTCAATACCTATTACCTCACCCATCAGGCCTTCATTCCCGACTTTTACCACATCATACATCTTGGTAGTTAAGCCGGTGATAATAACGACAGGTCCTGATATCCTATAAATTTCACCTTTATTTTTCATCTGTGACACCTGCTATTTTAATTTTAATTAGTATTATTTCCAGAGATCTACACCCACCGCTTGTTTTATCTTATCCCTGAGGTTTGTACTCTCACCCTTTCCGCCGATGGCTATCACTGTTGGCTCAACTGAGTCATCAAGTGTTTGTTGCATATGTGTGGGTAACATTTTCAGGTCATCATCATGGACAACAAGAATAGCCACGGTTTTATCATTCAATACACTCTGGATCTTTGATTCTATATCACTTGACGTTGCATCGAAAATTTTCTTGATGCCTGCAAGCCGAAATCCAATAACGAAATCACTATTTCCAACGACTGCTATTTCCATCTACATCACCAGGTGGGCTTTTATTATTTCCTCAGGGAGTTTTGTTTCTTTTCCTCGTACAATGATTCGCAGATTATCAACTTCGAGTTTCTTGCTCACTATATAATCAAGAACCGGAAGGATTGAAAGCGGATAATAATATGATATCCTGGTAACATAGATAAGACCATATTTATCAAGCCGGGTTTCAATATTGATCAGGGAAGCCAGATCATTACTTATGTCTGCTATTGCTTTCCAGTAGGAATATTCTTCAAGAGCCCTCACAAATTCAGGAAAAGATAGCGCTGCAAGCCTCCCAAGCTGTGCTTCTTTAAGTTCAATACCTCCTGGAATCAAGAGTTTGAGGATTTCCTCGCGTTCCATTCCCGCACTTTTCATCCTGAAGAGTGTCTTTAAGTTTTTCAAATCTATTTCTGTCCTCAGGAACTTCAGGAAAAAGTGGTCTTGCGAACTCTCGCCTGCTTTTATAAGGTTAGCATAATATAGTTTATCCAGATTGTTCTCGATATCGGCCAGAACTCCTTTATAACCGGAAAGTGCAGGATAATAGGGTGTTTTTGATAAAGCTGCAATAACCCCTTCTACACTTCCGATCTTGATTAGCTCCAATAGATCCCTGTATCTTAACTGGCCCGCAGAGACCACATCTTCAAGGATTTCCTCTTCGCTTGCTCCTGAGAATTTCCCGCGCAGTATGGTTTTTATATTCCATACGTCCCAATAACGAAGATATTCCGTTATTATATAGTTTGCTTCATTCTGGGATACTTCGATCAATTTGCGGTAAGTCAAAGCCAGGTTCTGGTTCAATGCATGTTCAAAAAGGTCAGTACCCCTGTACTTCTTTCCAAGTTCATCAACCTCATCCTTATATTCAGATTCCCCGATGAACCGTGTGATCTCAGGTATATCCATGTTAAGGAATTTGGGATACATCTCCTTCGGGATAAGTTTACCTCTCATAGCCCGAACCCTGGCCACAATATACGCATATTCGACAGCTTGTGATTTTACCATTCCTTTTTTCACCCGAATAAGATATCGGAAACTTGTTTTAAGGATTGTTCACTGACATTTTTCAGGATCATATCATACTTGAAATCCAGAACTACGCTTCCATCAGCGTTCTCCATAACAACGCCACCGATACAGTCAATCTCGCCTGCAAATTCCAGCTTTGTCATTTTGGAAACTGTTGATTTGTCTTTACTTCTTGAGTATATTTTACTGTTTCCTGACTGGTTTTTTTCGATGATCGATTTCAGGATCTTCTGGTTCTTCTCAGCCGGCAGGTTCAAGATCAGTTCCCTGGTTTCCTTATAGACCTCATCAAGGATTTCCTTGCGGGCATTGAGTTTTGCTTTTTTGACCTCAAGATTGGCGCTTGACAGTTCCTGCTGCTTTATTCTCTCAATTTCTTTTTTCACAGCTTCCTGTTTGGCAGCTTTTATTTTATCTGCGCTGGCCCGGGCATCTGCAATAATCTTAGAAACTTCCTGATAGGTTTCACCGCTTATCCTATCTGCCTCATTTTTGCCCTTGGCCTTTATTTCTTCAACTATCGCATCAAGTCCCATATATTTTCACTTTCTAAGCAGTGTTGAAAACGAACAACAAGATCAAAGCGACTACAAGTCCGAAAATTGCTATGGATTCGGGAATAACTGTCATTAAAAGTCCTTTACCGAAGAATTTTTCATCTTCTGCCATTGCGCCTACTGCTGCGGCTCCGATGGCCTGTTCACCCATACCGGCTCCAATTCCGCAAAGTCCTACTGCTATTCCTGCTCCAACTGCTATCATTCCAGCATCTACTACCATATTTTTTATTCCTCCGTAAATTTTCGTTTATGACCAAAGGGAAGGTATTTTACACCGCCCCCTTCATAAAATTTAGTAAAAAATTCCACATACTGAAGTCTCAATGAATGAAGTCCCGGGCCAAGTATTCCCAATAATAGGTTTATTACATGCCCAATGAACAAAACTACTACACCCGCCAGGGCTACTAATATTCCCTTACCCATTAAAATCCCACCCGGCTCTATGAAGAGATTCATTGCAATTTTATTTACTGCAAGTGCTATTCCTGCAGAAGAAAGTCCTATTGCCAGTATCCTTGAGTATGATAATATATTACTCAGAAGTGTGGGTAATTCAAGTATTGAAATAAAACCTTCACCCTTAATCAAAAGAATCAATCCGATGATCGCTACTACCGTTCCTGTAACCAGTATCGTATCACCTGTTTGGATTGGCGATTTTGACATCATTGCCGGCATTACCTTTGCTATTATTGTAACTCCACCAATTAATATCATCATCCAGCTTCCCTTTGCATAGATCGCATGCTTTAGACCATGCTCTATGACCTGATTCCTGAATCCGATGGCATATCCAAGAAGAACATGGAATATACCTATGGCAAAACACAATATAAGCAATGGTTTTACTTCTCCTAAACGATGTACAGGCAAATGTATCCCTGCTATTGAAGGACCCGCACCCAATATTCCCGGTTCGAACTGTCCATTGGATTCTATATCGAATATGGGAAACCCAAAAAATTCTCCGTAAATCACACCAAAAATTGTCGAGAGTACTCCTGCAATTAATAATATCAATGCTATTGCATTGAGTCCTCCGGATTTAAATTTCCGCATTAAGCCTAAACCCAGTGCTGTTACGATTATACCATATCCCACATCCCCCAGCATGAGCGCATAAAACAATGGATATGTAACGAATAGGAATAATGATGGGTCTATCTCTCCATATCTTGGGGTTGAAAAAGTATTGATCAGAAGTTCAAAAGGTTTTGCAACCGTTGGATTTTCAAGCTCTATCGGAACTTCCTTTTCGTTCACATCTTCCACGATCTTGGTTAAATATACTTTTCCGCCTGTGTTTTTATGCAATTCAGCTTCTATTTCATCAAATTTATTCGATGGGACCCAGCCATCTATGATAAAAGCATTCGGACTCGTGGCAAACTTTAAAGGTGCCTCCGATTTCTGAGTTTCAATTGAAAGATGTTCATCGGTAGCAATTATGAATTCGGAATATTCTTCTTTTAATTTATCAAGTTCTGTTTTTATTAAAGAATATTTCTCTTTAAGGCCGGTTATCTCTTTTGTGAGTTCATCCACTATCACTGGTGGATTGCCTTTTAACTGGGGAACCTTTATTTCAACATAGGTTCTTTCTTCCTGAAGGAGTTTTTGGACCTCTGTTTCAAATGCTTTCGGAATAAAAAGGACAAAAATTTTTCTCTTTTCATATTCCCCTGAGAATAATTCAAAATTACTGGTAATTTTTTTAACCCTGGATTCAAGGTCAATATCTATGTAACCTGTATACACTTTTAAAGTTTCATATCCGGTATAAGATTCCAGAGATAAAGGCAGTCCAAAGAAAGGTTTAACCGAAGATAACAGGTCTTCTTTTTCTTTCAGCCTTGACTCAATATTCCTTAATTCATCAAAACGGGACGAAACCTCTTTCTGGAGATTTGTGATCTTTTCATCAATATCTGAAGATAATTCTACTTTGGTTAATTTCCCGGGTTCGCTTTCCTTAAGTCCCAGCTGGTTGGAAATCGCCCGGAGAGAAAGAAGATGCTCTGAGAATTTAGATGCTGTTTTTAATGGACGGCCGATCTTGAAATCTTCAGTTTCTTTTGAGAAATCAGTAATATGAAGTACATTCAACTTATGAAGTATTGAAATAGTTGGCTCTATCTGGTCTTTTGTGCCAGCTATAACGACCTTTGTCATTTTTGTGGGTTTAAGCATTCGCCGCCCTCTCAAATTCGGTTACAATAAAATTCGCAGCTTTCGGGATATTCTTTTTGGCCTTTAATTTAATTTCTTCTGCTTCCTGATATCCTTTCTTTATGAGCTTTTCTTTTTCTTTCCTGCTTTCTTCCCGAGCTTTTCCAATCTCAGTCATATAATATTTAGATGCTTCTTCTTCTGCAGATTTTAGAATCTTTCTGGCCTCTGATCTCGCTTCATTTACTTTCTGGCTTCTGGCTTCTTGCGCCTGAATTACCATACCTTTGGCTTCATCTTCAGCCTGTTTGATATCAGATAAAATTTCAGCTCTTGTCATTTAATTCCTCTATGATCTAAAATAATAGCTCCGTTTTGAATTTGATTCTGCATAGAAGACCACCTACTTAAATTATTCGGTTTTAACTGAACTTATGCGCTTGCGCATCACTATTTTAAATGATAAATCGTTTTAAATGCTCGTAGATAGGCATTCTTTATGAAGGCTTATTTTTCAACTTCATATCCGGCATTCAGCCACCCTGTGATCCCGCCCTGCATATTGTAAACCTGGGTAAATCCATTTTCTGCAAGTACCCCGCTGGCCTTTGCGCTACGACTACCGCTTCTGCAATAAACGAGAATCTTCCTGTCTTTCGGGAGTTCTTTTAGCTTTTCTGCAAGTTCCTGTTCCGGGATATCCTGGACTGCCAGTAATGTTGAACCTTTGATATGTCCTGCTGCATACTCTCCCTCTGTCCTTACATCAAGAATAAATACTTCCTGGCGGTCGATCATCCCTTTTGCCTGCTGAACACTGACATCTGTATATTGGTATTGGTTTTTCATAGTTGGTTTTGTATAGCTCACACATCCCGAAAATATTGCCAGGATAGCTATACCCAGAATAATAATTTTAAATATCTCCATAATATATCCTTTATTTCTACTATGTATTAAGAAATACGGGTCGTTCTATTCTATTTTTTTCAGGCTGGACACTAAGACTAATTTTTATCTATCTGATAAACATCCGCACCTACACCATTTACCCGTATCTGTTTCAATAATGTTACATTATACATATTATATAGCTTTTCAAGATCAAACATATTGAAATTCTCGATAACAAGGATAGCAGGATATGAGATTGTATAAGGTGACCTGTAGAAATCACCCAGTTCTTTATATTCCCTGTGGGACTTCTGTCCGTACCCGATGTCTATTCCTTTATTGGCAGCCCCGAAAATGCCATAATGATTGAAACGGTTTAATATTAAGGGAGTCGATCCGGTTGTATTGATAAAACCAATGAGTTCGATATCAGCTTTCACATAATCCACATACTTCAAATTGATCTCCATTACACCTGAACCATCCAGGGTCAGTGAAGGGTTTTCCCCGTATATTTTTTGTGTGGCAGGGTCAAGGAAAACATAAGGGTTCTGGCTGTAAACACTATATACAGACTGGGCTGCAAACAGAAGAACCATAGAAACAATGATTATTGCGAACAATTTCCTGTTCTTTCCTGATAAATTAGATATTGCCCATGCAGATTCCAGATAGAATGCAGGATACAGGACTATCACATATCTTGGAAGGTTAAAATCCCTGATAGGTGCCACAGTTATGAAAAACAGGAAGAAGAACAAGATCAAAGGCAAAAGCACCTTAATTTTTTCATGATCCAAGATTCCACACTGTCTATGTCTGTAAAACCAGATTAGAAGAGAACATATTATCAGAACAGCCAATATCCAGTTATAATTTATTACGAACAGTTGTTCAGAGCGCATAATGAGATTTTCATTAAATATTGAGTCAAAATTCATTATTGGGGAATCCCTTGGGAAGAGGAACCAGCCCCTTCTTGTATAGTTCCCGTATGCCCAGCCGATGAATACTAAGATCGGAATTAACTGTGCTACAAAAATATCTCTTAATTTATATTTGTTAAATTTTTTTTTCTGTGTATAATTTATTAAAACGGTATAATTTGTTAAAATTGTGCCAAGTAACATAGCTGCCATAAATAAAATCCCGATTTCTTTTATCATCACAAGCATTATCCCGGAAATAGCTAAAAAAATATAATTTTCTTTTAAATAGAAATAATAAGCTGCCATCAAAAGAGCCATGCTCGGAAGATCAAAATTCAGATTTACGGACTGAGCGATGAACAGGGGGGAAAACGCAAGGAGAAACGATGCACCACATGCGATTTCCTTGCCTGCAAGCATTTCCCCGGCTTTGTATGTAAAGATGATGGCTGCAATTGAAAATACCATCATGAATACATGAATCATTTCAGGCGAATATCCGAATATTTTAAATAACGTGCCAAGTGAGAGAAAAATGAATGGGGGTTTACCGAAAAAATCCACATAGAGGTTTATATTGTTTTTAACAGTATCCAGTGCGGTCATGGCTGTTGTTGCACCGTCCCACCAGGGGGGAAGATCGATAAAATATAGTGTATAAGCCATTACAAACACGCATAAGAATGCTATTTTTTTTTGCATATCGACTGCCCCAGGACTTTAACAATCAGATAATATTTATAAGTAACATCATCTCGATTCAAAACGATGCTTAATTCCCTTAACCGAAATGAGAGTAATAGTGTAAAATGAAGGCCTGATTCAAGCGAATAGATTTTTATAGTTTTAAACCGTTTTTGGTTTTGGCAATAAACAAATCTTGATTTTTATTATTGTAGGGATGGATAAAGGTAAACATGTTATGAAGACAAATCATAAAGTTATTTTCGCAGACTCCAGCGATATGAAAGATGTTCCATCTGGTAGTGTTAATCTAATTGTGACATCTCCGCCGTATCCAATGATCGAAATGTGGGACGAACAGTTTTCTAATCTCAATCATGAGATTAAGAATGCACTTCAAAACGAAGATGGGATGAAAGCATATACCATAATGCACAATGAGTTAAACAAAGTTTGGAATGAAGTAGACAGAGTCCTTGCTCCAGGGAGTATTGCCTGTGTTAATATAGGCGACGCTACAAGAAAAATAGGGGAACATTTTCAACTTTATGCAAACCATTCCCGTATAACCTGTCATTTTGAGAATATGGGATATCAGGTTTTACCTTTGATTATCTGGAGGAAAGAAACAAATAAACCCAATAAATTCATGGGATCCGGTATGCTGCCGCCGAGTGCGTATGTGACCTTAGAACATGAATATATTCTGATATTTCGCAAGGGGAGGAACAGAAATTTCAAATCCGATGAGAAACTAAACAGGCAGCAAAGCGCGTACTTCTGGGAGGAGCGGAATTCCTGGTTTTGTGATATCTGGCAGGATTTGAAAGGTATCTCACAGAAGTTAAATCATGAGGACTTGCGTGAGCGGTCCGGAGCATACCCGTTCGATTTAGCATACAGATTAATAAATATGTATTCAGTCCAGGGCGACACTGTCTTAGATCCCTTCTTCGGTACCGGCACCACTATGCTGGCTGCAATGTGCTCGGCAAGGAATTCAATAGGATATGAGATAGATCCTGAGTTTCAGAAAGTTATCGATTTTAGACTGAATGAGATAATGAGCCTTTCTAAAGAAATAGTTTTTGACAGATTGAAAAGACATATTCAGTTTGTCAATGATAGGGTTGAAGAAAAGGGAGCTTTAAAGCACAAATCCATAAAGTATGGATTCATGGTTATGACCAATCAAGAGACAAACATCTCATTACCCTTCATAAGTGGGATTGTGCCTTCCAATGAAAACGAATTTGATGTAAGTTATAGTGCAGAAATACCTGAACTAATTATTAAAATAAAGAACTCTGGTCCACTTCAACAAAAGTTTGGGTGTTCAAATTTCTAAGTTAGTAAATTCTTAATCTGTTTGATTATCTGCATGTTTATTATTTCACCGTTTGTTTGAGAAAAAATATATAAAACGTCTCCTCCATAATCTTTTCCATATTGGTCATTCTTTCTTTTATTGGCTTCTTTAGCTTTTCTCAAAAAAAGCGAGTCACGTAAGTAACTCTTAGGTTTTATTTGTATTCCGCATATTGCTACGTTATTTTTAAGAAGTTCATAATCTACAGCGTATCTATGATCTATTTCTCCAGAAACTTTTCGAAGTTCAATATCAGGTAACAGTTTTTTTAAATTATTGATTGTATTATGTTCCCTAATAATTATGCCGTTCCATGTTTCACATAGTGTTCTAAATCTTACACAATCCACACATTCAATCAAAGATAGTCCGTATTTATTGCCCCTTTTATTTAATTCTTCAAATAGTATTTTTCCCTTCTCTGCGATTTCTTCCTTAGTTCTGCCATACTGAAAATTAATATTTTTTAGTTTCCAGCTTAGACTATCTAATTTAGTTTCATGTTTGTACTTTAACAAGGAATCATTCAATATATTGACTATGCTTTCTGGAAATCCTTTAGATTTTGATTTTCTTTCATTTCCTGATTCATAATAAAAAGCTTCCCAATCTTCTTTTTCACTACAACTTTGAGACTCAATTAATGTGGATACATATCCAACACTCCAAGTATCGTTAAGACATAAATCATTCCATAACGCATGGTCGATCTAAATTTCTGCTCATCGAGAGTATTTACAAATTCATCCATTTACTTAACCATTATATGAGATTATTAATTCGTTCTATTTCTGCGTGAATTTCTGAACAAATATCTGTGTTAAGATGATTTCCTTTTTTATCTTTGTAAACCATAAAGACTTTTCCACCAAAATCCACAAGAAATTTTCTATGTTGATTTCTTAGATTCCCTTTAAATTTACCATAGACCGAAGGGCTATTATAGCTGTGTGGTTTGACCTGTATCCCCACATATCTTTCACCAATTTTTAGATAGAAATCAACACTATACAATCTATCCCATTCATCGGGCGCCGGGATGAATTGATATCCACAAATTTCGATTCCATTCAACCGAATTCCCTCCGATATCCATCATATGTCCTTTTTATGACTAAATTGAACATATAATCAATGCAATCTTGTTCATTAACTGTATTTAACAAATCTGGATGAAATCGCTTTTCATGTGCGACAGATTCAGTAATTTCTTTGTATAGTTTTTTCCCTAAACCTGTTATGTGGTCTCTTGACCTTACATTTTCAAAGTAGTATTTTTTCCACTCTTCTATAGAATTTGGCTTGCATTTGCGAATATTCTCAGAAGTAGCTCCCACATTTTTTTTAAAATTAAGTTGCCAACGATTCATTGAATAATTTAAAATAAATTCTTTATCTGCTAATGGCATTTTATTAATCCTTCTCAAAACAATTTAAAGATGTTGTGGGTTAAAACAGTTTTCTACTATTATTAGTAAAAAGTTTATATATTATAACATAAAGTTATGATAAGTGTAAAAATAATTAAAATAACGTAAATCATATAGTAGAATTAATGAGATTTTTGAAAGTAGTATTAGAGATTAATGATAAAAATATTGAAAGAATTAAAGTAATAAGTAATGCTTTATCTAACGAATCACGAATCAAGTCACTTTTGCTTATAGGAGAAGATCGGAAAATGTCTTTAGATTCATTTCACAAGGAAGCTGAAATGGAGGGTATCTATTCCAATATCGAGACATCTTATAGAAATTTAGAAATTATGGTGACTTCAGGATTACTAAAGAAAACATATGATTCTACGATAAAAAAATTAGTATATGGTATAAATGAAGAAGTCATTGAAGTGAATAAATGATTAGGTACGCTATAAGGTCTAAACATAACTAAAATTAATCATAACCCCGTACATCCTGGAAACGTCTCGAAACAGCATGATAGAGTTTTCCATGACAGGGAGGTAACCATGGATATTCTTTTGCGTGAAACGGAATAGAAGATCTAATTACTGCGCCCGTACTGCATGACAGCTTCAACCGTAGGAAACATTTAAACGCGACTCTGCGCAGTTCGCAGTATCGCCCAACCCACTCACTCTTAAGCGGCTCGTCCTCCGCAGAGGATGCGGGCTTAGCCTGCACCTTCGGAGAGCCACCGGGGAGGGGCGCAAAAATCCAGAAATATCTTTTTCGCGTGATTAGTAGATGATATATGCTAGTGGTGTGATTTCTACCACTAATTTACAAATAAGTCTTTGCATATTTTAAATACGCTTCTATTTTAAAATCAAGAAAAACCATTCAACACAATTTGATTATAAAATCTTTCTTTGTAGCATCAAACACTTGAAGATGCCTACGGAAGACCAAAAACCGATTTCCTTTCATATTTCTCTTTTAATCCGTTTATTAACTCTTGAGGAATATTAACTTTTATTCCTTTTTCTTCATTTATTTTATAATATTCAAA
This sequence comes from Candidatus Methanoperedens sp., assembly GCA_012026795.1. Lineage (NCBI taxonomy): Archaea > Methanobacteriati > Methanobacteriota > Methanomicrobia > Methanosarcinales > Candidatus Methanoperedentaceae > Candidatus Methanoperedens > Candidatus Methanoperedens sp. Next base: position 85,210 of record VEPM01000012.1, on the reverse strand, counting down.
AAGTAACTCATATAATCTATGAGGTTCAAATTTTAAAATATATTCTTTTTCTTTAATTTCGAAACATTTATGCTTTTTCCATACCTCAAATAATTTTCTATCTATGCCACTTGATTTTGATGGATTTATAACATTTACTTTTAAAATAAATTGTAAAATTATTGGAACCGCAATAAATATCATAAATGTGAGGAAAATGCATGAATAAGAAATAAATTTCTCTCTTTCGTCTATAATTAATGACCAAGTTGCAATATAAGTTATAAAGATTATTACGATAGAAATTATGATCATAAATATAACGCCCATTGCTAAGTCATTAATCCAACATATCTCCCTTGTTAAAGATTCTATTCTACTGCATAACTCATTTTTCTCATTTTTCTTATTATAAACAATATCATTAATCCATATATTATATCCTTCTCTATATTGTCCCATAAATTGTGTGGAAATAACACCAAACAAACCAAAAAGAATCACTAAAAAAACAAGTAATGTCATCATGGTAATCGATAAAATATTTAGCAGTCGATCAAACGGATAAAAATTAATTCAAAAGACTAACCAAAAGCCAACTATTATTAATATGCCACCAATATATCCCAATTGAACCAATTTTGCCATTTTTTCAGTTGCCATGATTTCCTCCAATTAATCTTCGAAAGGGATTATTATATATATATTTTGTTGTTGGATTTAAGACGTTAATATTATATTTACCTATTATATCTTAAACCTTTCCCAATCAAATCTATCCGTAGTAAGATTTTTCCTATTTTCGGAAAGATTCTCAATTTGATGATTCACATTTATGACTACCCGAAATATTCAAATTGAGATTACATCACTCCAAATTACATATGTACAATTTCGTTAATAAATGCTTTGGTTGTCCTAGCTTTGCACTTAAAGTATGAATCTTGCTCCTAAAGTCTGCCATCTACAAAAATTTTAATAAAATCTATGAGAATTAATAAGAAGTTAATACTTAATATATGTTAAAAGCTATTTCGACTGAATATATATGCCTAAAGTCGGAGTAGCTGATACAACTTTTTCCAGGATAAATATGGGGAAGGTTGCGATAGATGAATTGCGAAAAAATGCTTCCGTGCAGATAGAGCGCTATACTGTTCCCGGGGTAAAGGACCTTCCTGTGGCATGCAAGATATTGATCGAAAAGAAAAAGTGTGATATTGTAATGGCGCTTGGCATGCCCGGCTCCCAGCCAATCGATAAAATGTGTGCCCACGAGGCATCACAGGGGATAATCCAGGCGCAATTGATGACAAACACGCACATCATTGAAGTCTTCGTGCATGAAGATGAAGGAAATGATGAAAAAGAGCTTGCATGGCTTATGGAAAAAAGGACCCGTGAACATGCACAGAATGTCATTAAACTCCTTTTTAATAAAGATAAATTAGAGCGCGAGGCCGGTACGGGACAGAGACAGGGGTTTGCTGATGTCGGGGCGATAAGGTAATTCAACCGATGATTCATGTTAAACTCCGCCAGAGGCGGCGCATACGACGGGGCCTGGGGTCGCAACCCCAGCGCCGTTAAAATATTATTACTGAAAGTGTTAATAGTATGCTCTTTGCGGTGATATAATCTTGTGAAAAATCCAGAAAGTCGCTGGATATTAAGGTTAAGAAAAAAATTTTATGAACAAATGATGGACAGGTTGGGGAGTGGGGGTTAGTATAAAATTAGATTACCTGCCCATCGTACCATCCATAATACATTATTCTATTTAAAGTTGACGCTCAAAGGTTCTGTTAAGTTGTCGGTTGCTCTGAGCTTTTCAAATCCTTGCCAAAAATCGTTTGCTGGCTGGATCTGGTGAATCTTCGGTGGTCAGTATAAAATTATTTTGGCGATATGGTGGTTGGTGAATCGGTGGGTCAATTATTAAATAACACTATTTATATTTCGGCAAAGGAAAAACTAATAAAGATTAATCGAATATTATTACTTGAAAAGGTTCATTATTTAGAGATATCGCATCATACAAGATATCATATTCTGGAGATTCTATATCTCCAATCCGAATAACCCATATAAATCTTGGAAACGGTTTTGTTAAAATCTTATATTTATCTGAAAAAGTTTTTGTAAATAAATAATTTTTATATGATTTTATTTCTTTTAATAACAATTCGGCTTGGAATTCTTCTTTGAAATCTAATAAATTCTGGTATATAGAATTAAAAGTTAATCTAATTTTGGGGTATATAGGAATTAATAATTTCTCGACAAAAATATCATCAAAACCATATAAGTTAACCCAATCATTTACCCAATGAGAGAAGTCTCCATTATTATCTCTCGCCAAAACTTTATGATAGCTACCTATTTGATCGTCGTGAATATAAAGTTCTTTTAAGTTACCGTTGTTATCATGTCGGTAACCACTAATAACAACTGCGTGTAATTCCTCCAATCTATTATTTTTACAAAGCTGGATGCATGCAATGATTGGCAATCCTAAACTAATATATGCCTTCACAGCGTCAGAAACAATATGCTTTTGAATCAATGAGGGAGTTTTTTCAACATTTATAAATTCAGCATCCATACCTATTGAATTGAAATAATCTTTCATCTGAAAAATATTCAATCCGCTAGATGGAAAATTACGGTCTAATCCAGGAAACGAAACAGAAGTTCGAGTTATTTCAAATGGAGACTGTATTTGTGTCTCAAAAAGTGCATTTAAAGCATATAGAGATACCCAAATGGCTGTAGTGGCGCATTTGGCAACCATAGTGTCTTGAGTTTGATAAGGGAGGGATCTATGGTCAAAGGAAACCCAAATAAAGAGACTGGATATGAGTTTGTTAGATAATGGCGTTGTTCATTACCATCATATTTTGGATAAGTTTTTAGAAGAGTGCGTCCTATGAAAGGCTCATTACGTTGCTTTATTGGCTTGACAACCACAAAACCAAGATAAGAATTTTTTAATAGATCTTCGATTTCTTCGTCTCGTTCAAACAATTTCCTAAAACGTTGTTTTGAAAAGGATTTTGAAAAAAAATGCAAACGGGTTGTAAATCTTTCATGTGATTCAAAGGAACGTGAATAAAAATAAGAATAATCTAGAAAATAATCTTTATCAATATAATTATATTCTACAATTACAGTTTTTGCTTTCAATGTCGCCAGATAACGATTTAAATATTGACTTTGCTTGGAGTTCCCCATTTCTTCATGAACTCGTATAAATGGGAGTATTTTAGTGATTTTCTTTTTCTTCATGCAATAAATCAAAAATCAAATTGTAAAATATTTTAATAGGTCATCTACGTCTAAATAACCTATTTGTTTGCACAAATCTCTAGATTCATCTGTGCGATTCTTATCTATAATTTTGTCAAGCTTATCTAAAAATGCTCTTCTTGAATAGCCAATTCTATTACGGTCTACGTTTAATTCATAACCACTCATTTATATCCCTCGCTTTTAAATCGTTGTGGTGCTTTGATGAAATAGCCACATTTTTAAACCCGCTCTGTTTAATTTGCATCATTGAATCCATACCAGCATACACGTTTTGCTAGGCTATCTCCTTAAGATACATATCCTATATATATGTATCTACATTGATTTATTATTGCTTCATATATATATAGTAATCGGCATGGTATGCTTCCACTGGAAAAGCTTTCATGTTTTAATCTCATGCTCAACACTTTTCCGATCATTCCTATCCATCTATTTATTGGATATCTCACGAAGTCACAAACACGAAGTTTAAACACGATGCACAAAACCTATTCCATGAAGGTAAGAAGGTTACAGGAAGACGACCTAACGTGCTTATAACCGATGGATTACCATCGTATCACGATGCTTTTAATCATGAATTTTACACTCGTAAACTTCCACAATCCAAACATATCAACTCCATAAAGCTTGATGGGGATACAAATAACAATACAATGGAGAGAGCGAATGGAGAAGTTAAAGATAAAGAAAAAGTTATGAGGGAGGTTAAAGGTAGCATACCCCAATTCTTCCAGGGTATCAGATATTCTATAATTATATCAGACCGCATCAGACATTAAAAGGTAAACACCTGCGGAATCTTGCGGTATTAAGGTTGAAGGAGAAGATAAGTGTCTTACGTTAATTCAGAATCAGAGCACTACAAAAATAACGGTGCTCAGTAAATTATTTAAAATTTAAAACTACCAGTATCAAAATAAATAAAATATATAATCCCATAAACAAACCGAACAACCAGAATGCCGTTAAAATGATATGTGGGATCACCTCAGGGTATGATACTTTTGAATTTCTTAACTCTTTATAAGGCTGGAATATATTATTTTGTGAAGTAAACGCTAAGACCCATCCACTTACAAACAAAACTATTGAAAAAAACATAGTATCTGTGTTAGGATCAATTTTTTTACTCTCTGTTATAATCACAATAACACCAAGTACCATGTTCAATGTACCCAGTAAGTAACGAAGGTTTTTCAAAACAGAAATTACTGAAGGTAATTTAATAATGTTTGCCTCCTTTTCTGGGATGTAATTCTCGGTGTTCATCATCAAGTTTCTCCAACTGCTTTTTTAGTCCACCAACATCTTTTTTAAGAACAATAATGTCACGCTCATATTTATGCACTTTGTTTTTAATATCATTAAATATATTTACTTCCTTTACCACGAAATATCCAACAATAGAAAAAAGTATAAAATCTAAAAGGCTTGCCCCTTCTAATATTTTTGGTAATAAGGTTTCAAATCCCATTTTTAAAATACTTTTATACTTTGAAAGTAGATAAAGATATCAGCATTAAATCAGCAACCGACTTTTGACAACCAATTGAAAATATCAAACCCTCCGACAACTTGACAGCACCCGCTCAAAGAATTGTTTTGTATAGTGAATCGCGGTGGGCGTTCGATTAATCTTTGAATTCCTATCGGGTTATTTAACACTGAATGACTATCCAAAACCAGTTACGATGGACAGGTTGGGGAGTGGGGGTTAGTGTATATAAAAAATGACCTGCCCATCGCAACTCCTGCAACATCATTGTTGTATATATAAGTTCCGATTTTTTTTTCACTATCTTTTTGTGTTGGTATTCTTTCCTAAATACACTTCTGCCTTATCCCATATAGTAAAGAATTTATCCCTCAGATCTTTGGCAAAGTTTGCATCTCTTATATTCACCACAGCGAAAAGTTCATCGGGATTCAGGGGATTCAGCATCTGGAGCAATACATTTTCCCCATCGATAATATCAAAAGGCGTAGCTGGAATCATAGCGAGGCGGCAATTGAATTCCTTTCCAATATGCCTCATCAGTTCCTTGATGATCGGTAAATCTTCAAGCCTGTTGAAATCTACGCTATTATTAAGAATTACTTTAACCTCTACACCTTTTTTTATGGAATCATAAAGAGCCCCCATAATTTCAACATAATCTTCTTTCAAAAGCACATTTTTAATTCTCTCTGAAGTCATTTTCGAAGCCATAAAGAACAACAATTCTTTCCTGGAGCCCGATATGATCTCCCGGACAAGCTCATTAGATTCATTTCCAATGGCTACTGTCCAGAATGTTTTTTCTGTCTTCCTGGCAACAACCCCTGAGAGTTTATTTTTAAGGTCAACCGCAAGAGCTTCGATTTCCTCTGAAGCCTGCTTTAATTCCTCCTGTTTTGTAGAGCAAAGATGTGTCAGCGCAGCTGCAGGGTCAACACATGCGTATCTGCGCGGTCTTGTATCCTGTGCCCTTACAAGATGAACTTCTTCGAGGCTTGAAAGTACACTATAGATGCGTCCCATTGGTATTTTTGCATTGAGCGCAATCTCATCAGCCTCAGCATCCCCGAGTTTTAGAAGAGCAATATAAGCCTGGGATTCGTAGCCTGTAAGTCCGAGTTTTTTTAGTTTCTCAATCACAGGGGATTATTTTTACCTGTTGATATTTAAATTTTTTGATTTAAACAACTGCAAAGTTGTTTAAAACACAACATTTTAAATACTTGTATTTACAAATAAGCGTGAAATCCAGGAGACCTAATGGCTGATTTCCTTCAAACCAATTTAACAGGACTTGCTCAAATACAAAAAAAGCACACAAAAATACTGGCTATAGCAGTGATTCTTATGACAATATTCCTGGGTATAGGCCTTAAGGACCTGACCATAAATTCGGACTTCAGGAAAGAAATGCCAAAAGAACTTCCGATCTTTAAACTCAATGACCGCATTACTGATAAATTCGGGGGGCAGGACGCTGTTGTCATTGCAGTGGAAATCGATGATACAGTAGATTCTAAAAATTCGGTAAGGGATATACGCGACCCAAGGGTAATACAGGCCATGATGCTGCTGGATGAAGATTTAAGAGGCGAGGCAAGCGTCACAAGCGTCAGTTCGCCTGCAAGTTTTTTCAGGGGGCAAAATGGAGTAACACCTGAAAATATAACAAAAACCCTTCGCAGCAATCAAATGGCTGATGGATTCTTCAGTAAGAACTATAAGATGGCACTCATGTTCGTGGGCGCCGATATAGGCACAGGAGAAGAACAGATACAGATTTTTGATAATCTTATCCAGGAGCATATCAAAAATACTCCAAAACCCACTGGTGTGAAATTTGGAATAACCGGGGCGCCCATAATCCGCATGACAATTTTTGATCTTTTAGAAAGGGATGCTGTTTTAACACTCGCTGTTTCGGCTATCATAATCCTGCTTTTGCTTTTTGTAATGCAGCGCTCATTTACTCATGGATTGCTGGTATTTGCTCCGCTCTCCTTTGGATTGATATGGACGATGGGAACACTCGGCTGGCTCGGAATCCCGCTTTCCGTTGCAACTGTGGGTCTATCCTCCATGATCCTGGGGCTTGGAGTAGAATATGGCGTATTCGTACTGAGCAGGTATAAAGAAGAAAGAGCTAAAAATGTGAGCCAGCTTGATTCCATGAAGACCACAGTTTATGCAATCGGTACTGCTGTTATAGGTTCGGGTTTGACTACGATTGTAGGTTTTGGTGTTCTTTCATTTGCAAGCGTTCCCATGATCCAGCATCTTGGCCAGACACTTGCCCTGGGTATAGCATATTGTCTTCTTGCCGCTCTTTTTGTAAATCCTGTTTTCATTCTCCTGGAAGAGGATTATGAATATTGGAGTACACACAGGAAACTTGAGAAACTCGCCATGAAGAAAGAAATGCATGCACAGAGGGTGAGGTAAATATAATATGATCAAACCCCTGGAAAAATACTCAGAGTTCATTACACAGAATCCCTTCACTGTGCTTGTGATCATGCTTCTGGTAACAGCATACGCTATACAGATGATCGGCACGATCGAAACAAAAAAATCCGATATGAAATCAATGCTCCCAAAAGATGTGGATTCAATAACTACATTGAACAGCATTGAAAATGAATTCGGAAGCACAAATTTTGCGTTGTTTGCGGTAGAGGTGGATCCTTCTAATATCGGCTCTGATGAAGTGCGTGATGTCCGTGACCAGCGGGTATTGCTCTATTTGAACCAGCTGTCAGAGCTTGCTATCCATACTGAAAATGTTATTGAAGTAACAAGCGCGGCGACTGTACTTAAAAGTATCAACCAGGGGAGACTCCCGCAGTCAGCAAGGGAAGTCCAGGAACTTGCAGGAAAAAACGGTCTGCTTGACAATTACATCAGCAAGGATTATACTACTGCTCTTGTGAGGATACAAACTACTGATGATGTTGATCTTAAGGCACTTGAAATCGAGCTTGATAAGATAATTAATGAAGTTCCCCAGCCTCCCGGTATCACAACGACTCTCGGTGGTGTGGCAATGGAAAGTGTTGTCATGGAGAAAAATATCGGGCCTGATATGGCAAAGACGTCCCTGTATTCTCTTATCGGAATACTGATAATCATCCTTGTGCTCTTCCGTTCCATTAAATACGGGTTCACCCCGATGACCACAATAATTTTCGGAACGACCTGGGCAATGGGTTATGTAGGATTTATCAGGATGGGCATGAGTTCCCAGACATCGGGAGTCTTATCCATGATCATGGGTATTGGAATTGACTTCGGGATACAGGTTGTAACCAGGTACAGGTTTGAAATGGCAAATATCCCGGAAATAAAAGAACGACACCCTGACCTTGAACTTGGTCCGAAGCATGCAATGGCTGTCACTCTTAACAATGTAATAATCCCAATGTTAACCACAACGCTTGCCGCGCTGATAGGTTTCCAGGCGATGTCTCTCGGGAAACTCACTTTCCTTGGCGATATGGGAACGATTATGAGTTATGGTGTTGCTGCGAGCATGGTCGCAGCCATAACAATAGTCCCGGCGCTTGTAATAATATTAGATACAGTTGATTTAAAAAAGTATATAAAATTATTTAACAGATTTGAGGTAGAAAATGAATAGAATGTTAAAGCAGACAGCAGTAACCGGCATGATTTTCGGGTTGTTGCTGATGATAATGATATCAGGCCCTGTTTCATCCGCTCCCCTGACGGGAGCGCAGGGAAGCAGGATACAGGCAAATTTCATGAACCAGGACCCTGACCCTGCGGATGCAGGAAAGGATGTTGATCTCAGATGGCAGATCACAAACACAATTCCCGGAACAGTAGAGGCTTTGAAATTCCGTCTTGATGCTCAATACCCGTTCCTGTTTGAAGCCGGGGATTCTCCTGATAAAGATCTCGGGGCATCTGTGGGAACAAGTGATAACAAATTGTATTATGTACTCCATTATAAGCTCAGGATAGCGGATAATGCCCTTAAGGGAACGTATAATGTTACGCTGAACTGGGATACCGGAGATGGCTGGACAAAGAAAGAATTCCCCATCTATATAGACCCAAAGAGGGCAGATTTCGTAGTTGGGGCGCTTGTGACATCGCCTGAAAAGATAATTGCCGATACCAAGGAAGCAAAATTATCCGTAAACATTGATAATATCGGAAAAGGCGATGCCCAGAACGTCAAAGTGAAATTATTGTTGCCATCGGGTTTTACGCCCACATATAGTTATTCGGATGAAGACAGCCCCGGGATTATTTCGAAGGGGACGGGCAAGACAACGAACTTCTATGTGGATGTCGATGAAAACGTAAGGGAAGGGGAATACAAAGCACAGCTTGAGATCACTTACAGGGATGAAAATGATGAGAACAACACCTACAGTACAAAGACACTTGACCTTATCATACCCATCAAACCCGCTCCTTATCTAATCGTAGAATCAATAACAACTACACCGGAGAAACTTGTGCCAGGCTCCAATGCTGAATTCAGGATCAAAGTAAAAAATACGGGTAATGAGAAAGCCGATTCCGTATCCCTCCGGGTTTTTAAGGATGCTTCGCAGCCATTTGAATTCAATGAGAAATCAGATTTCATAGGAAAACTTGAAAAGAATGACAGCGGCGATGCTGTGCTTCGAGTTACGGTCGATAAGAATGCTGCAGCCAAGAAATACCTTCTTGACGTTGAATTAAGGGGTATCGATGAAAAGAACAACGTGGTAATATTCAGGCGCACAGTCCCGATAACTGTTGAACCGGCAGCTCCAACACTGCCTGTGGCCGGAATTTTCGGCGGTTTGATCGCTATTGTCGTTGTTGGAACCGCAGGATATCATTTAAGAAAAAGGAAAAACCAGTGAAGGCATTTTTGCCTTCATTTTTCTATTCCTGCATCCGTATGAATGAAACAATAACCGCCCTTGATAGATTCATGCACCCGCATACGTACTTCCTCTGCTATGCGGGCTGCCTCTTCAATGGGAGTCCCTTTTAGTACATCGATATGCATTCCCATATGAATAGTATCAGGTCCTATATACTCAGCGCGTATTTCGTGCACCCCCATTACGCCTTCTACCGAAAGAGCAAGATTTTCCACAGTTTTCAACAATTCTGGTCCCGGTGAACGTCCCAGCAAGAAGCTTAAGTTTTCCCTGAACAGTCCTATGGCGTTGTAAGCTATTATGGTAGCAACTACTATAGAGGCAACAGGATCAGCAATATATTGACCCCGTATGATAAACAACGTGCCTGTAAGCGCAGCAACCAGGCCCAGCTCGTCATTGAATAACTCAGTAAGCTGTGCTCTGGCAGCAGCTCCATGCTTTTTTTGCCTGAGCATGTTTATCAGGGGAATTCCTGCAATAAACATCGATATGATAATCACTCCCAGAGCCAGGTTCAGGTTCTGATAACTCCCTGCTTCAGGCGCAAAGAGTCCTGGGATTGCTTCCCTGTATAATTCGAAACTGGTGAATGAAATAAAAAGAGTTGCTGCCACAAGTGCAGCCACATTCTGTGCCCTGCCATAACCGAACATGTGGACTTCGTCCGCTTGCCTGTGCGAATATATTAATGCTACAAGTAGAAAGCCTGACACAAAGATATCGCTAAGAGTGTGCAGCGCTTCAGCATAAATAGCCATGACTCCGGTCATAAAATATACTGCCAGTTTCATGACGAAAATCAGGATATAGACTCCAACTGCTATCTTCAATGCACGAATATCGCTTTCCTGCGAGGAGGCGGTTGCGTTGCTCATTTCTGCATCATTTGTTTTCTGAAGTCTATATCCCAAGTTTCCGCCTGAAAGATGTCAATATTTCCGGCCCCTCCTTCCCGACAACAACGGTATCCTCAACCCGTACTCCGAATTTTCCGGTATATAATCCGCAATTCCCGACCGCCATAACAGTATTTGTTTGAAGAGGCACAGCTTCTTTTTCACCATGAAAAAAAGCATGGCCGGGCGGAAGAGGCGCTTCTTCGAACTCAATCCCTACGCCATGTATCGGAGGGCCGAAAATATGTTCACCATGCCCAGCATCCCGAATAACAGCATGCAGCGTTTCCTCAAGATCGCCGATATTTGCGCCTGATTTTACTTTCCTGATAGTTTCCTGCTGCGCCTTAAGATATATATCATAGGCCTTCTGCTGTTCTTCATCAGGTTTTCCGGCACAAACTGTCCTGCACATATCAGTGCTATATCCATTAACGATCGGATGAATATCGATCATCACGAGGTCACCGGTCCGGATTTTCCGGGTTGTTGGAAGGCCGTGGGCAATATTGGTTCTGGGACCTGAGCAGACATAAGTCCGCCAGAACTCCTCGGCGCCAGCTTCACGCATCGCATATTCGGCCTCAGCAGCTATATTTGATTCTGTCATGCCGGATTTAAGAGAGTCCACAGCAGCCTCCATCCCGAAATCCGCAGCTGCAGCAGCTCCTTTTATTAATTTTATTTCTTCCTCGTCCTTGACTATCCGTAGTCTTGACATGATATGGGTGCAGTCTTTTACGGAGATATCTCCGGGCTTGGCATGCGGATGGGTAAGCATCCCCATCATCGATTGTGTCAGGAAAGTATATTCAAGACCTATTGCCCCTTTATTTATATTGAAGTCCTTAAAATAGTGAGCTATCGAATGGATCATTCCCACTTCATCATCAAATCCCGCTATATGGTCAAACTCTGCAAGTTCCTTTACATCTTCAATATCTGTCTTTGGCACACCAAGTGCAACTTTTCCATCCTGTGTTATCATGGCAAAAGAGCACAGGCGCCCATCTCCGGTAAGATAGAACATGTTTGCCGGTTTTGCAAGAAGTAACGCATCAAGCCCCTCTTTTTCCAGAAGGCGGCTGCATTTTTTCAAACGCTCTCTATATATGGATTTCATTTTAAATCTCCTTATTTAAATTATTTCGTTCACCTTTTATTTTTATTGTACTTATTAAAATAAGATCATACGCGATCAGCAATCCTCCCACAAAGGCGATCAACCCGCCAATTAATCGCCATTCAAAATACGGTAATAGTGTATTCTGGACGCTCATGAAACTCAAACCCCCGACCCTTTGCTGGTATACCTGGATGACCCCTGCGATTATCAATGCAATGATCATATTTAAAAAACCAATAACAAGAAGCCAGAATCCAATTTTCCCCCTGTACTGTGGAAAATCCAATCTTCCGGATATTTCCGGGATTGCAAGATACGCAATTCCGATAACGAGTAATAGATATGTGCCAGGAGTGGCAAAATGTGCATGTGATGACGTTACCTGGGTCCCGTGCGTGAAAAAATTGATCTGTGGCAAAGTATGGAGAAAGCCCCAGAGTCCTGCCCCGATAAAGTTACCGAGTGTAGCTCCGATAATCATGTAAAGCACAACTTTATTCGGGATAGGTTTTTTGTTCTCTTTCAGGTCTTTATATGCCGACCAGACCATAAGGAAAAGAGGAACAGGTTGAAGTGCGCTAAAAAGCCCGCCAAGGAAAATCCAGATGCCTGGTGTCCCTATCCAGTAATAATGATGACCCTGTCCGATTATCCCTGTAAGAAAAATGAGTGCAACTTCAATAGCCAGGTATTTTTCAATTATTTCACGGTGCACCTGAGTCATTGCCAGGAGAATAAGAGCTATTACGCCTGCTGCTATTAATTCAAACGAAGCCTCGACCCAGTAATGAACTACCCACCACCTGAAATACTCAGCAGCTACAATACTGTCAAACCATATTTCACCGGGAACATACATTAATATCGAGCCTATTGCGCCAGCAGCAAGGACAAGAATGGGTGAACTTAACTTGTTCTTGCTTTCAAGGATCGTAGCGATCACGTTGTAAACAACGCTCAAAAGCCCCACCGTAAGAAGTATATCCCAGAATCTTCCAGCTTCAAGGTATTCTCTTCCTTCTACCAGCCACCAGTTCCTTCCTGTGAAAAAAATCTCAGAAACGATGATCCCGATGCCAATAAGAAGAAGGAACCAGAACTGGATATCGATCAAAAACGGATGCTTTATGTCGCGCCCGGTCTCAGCCGGAAGCAGATAATACAGGCCGCCAATAAATCCAAGAAGCAGCCAGAGTACCATTAAATTGAGATGAAGCGCTTTTAAAATATCAAATGTTAAATTTAACGGCAGATTTGTTGAAGAGTCTCTTGCAAGGAAATCAACGCTCATCACAAGACCAAGAAGCATCTGGGCAATAAATAGCAGGACAGCGGCAATGAAGTATTTCCCTGTTTTTATTTTTGATGGATATTCACTCATTACTCAAGTCCCCTCATCATTTTTTTATTCTCATAAGCAAGAATTATCGCGAATATCAGCACGTTTATAAATACAATCCCTGATACTACCTGCCAGATACCAAAAAAATCCAGTTTTTTTGCAGATGTACTGTCCGGATTACCATCCCTCTCCCATGAACCATCGCCAGGCCAGCCATTGGTATCAAGCATATCTGTATATTTCAAAAAAGCGGTTATCCTGTAAGCATCATCTTCTTTCATACCTCGATCCCGCATTGGCTGCATACCCTTTGCCGGTGCGCCTGCAAGAATAAAACTGGAAAGTGCTGCGTCATTTTCTCCCATTCTTTTATAAACCGTTGTCATGTCAGGTGCAAAATATGCCCCATTCCCTACGATAGTATGGCAGCCCATACACTGGTATTGCTCAAAGGCTTTCTTTCCTTCAACTGCATTGTATGTGTTTTGATTAAAATTCACAGTTACAGCTAAAGGATCAGGATTCCTGTTGGCAAAATCCGTGTAGAATGAGATTATGCTAAACGGAATCATAAGGAGTGCAGGGATAAGAAGCCCGATCAATATGAGCCGATTATTGTTCATCTTTCTTTAAGCCCCCTTATAAAAAGATATAATATAAAAATCGCCAATCCTGCTGAAACTAAAATTATTGCGCCACCGCCTGTTGTGTTATACCATTCCTTTCCGGAGTACCGAGGTTTTGTTGGCGCAGGAGTAATTTGAGGCTGAGTAATTTGAGGTACTGTGAGCTGATAATCACTGAACTGGAATATGAATAGATATTTTACGGCATCCCAGCGTTCATTTTCAGTCAGGTCGTTCTTATATGGGCGCATAGCTGTCCCCGGGATGCCCTGTGTTAAACGATCAAAATAGACGGATGGTTGCTTTACGGCCGTCTGGCTTAAATTCGTAAAATCAAAAGCTTCGGGCAGACCATATCCGTTTCCCAGCATACCGTGGCATCCCGCACAGTCCTTCTCATAGATTGTTCTCCCATTTTCTGCTGATTGCCTGTCGATCCAGAAAGCCCAGAGATATGCTATAACATCCCATATGTCTTTTTTTGGAAGTTTGCTAAAAGATGACATAGCAGTTCCTGGAATTCCATTTGCTATCGCATCAAAAAATATTGTCGAGTTGGAGTTGACCATCTTTTCGCTATTCGTGAAATCGAAAGCGCCGGAAAAAGGTGATCCATCCCCTTTTTCACCATGGCACCCTGCACAATTCGAAATATATATTTTTTTTCCTGCTTCAATTGAGGGTCGTTCATCCGGATAGTCGACAGCTACGGCGCTTGCTGGAGATGTGATTATACACAAGCTTATTAAAATAAAATATATTTTCCAATTGATTGAATTCATGACTGCCCCTGCATCAATTCCCTTATATATCAGATAATTCTCTCACTTTCACTCTCACTTTCACCTTATATATATTAGATTATTATGAGAAGTATTAATCGTTTCTATTTTTGACTCTGGATGAATAAGAATTATATGCATCTGCCGCATACATTGATATTATATGATTTCTTTAATTGTGATTGTTCAGTTGAGCTGACCCATGACAACTGAAATCCTCTCTCTTGCAAAATATCTCGCCTCTTCACGCTCAGAGTTTACACTCCTGGAGATGAACCAGTACCTTAGCAGGAAATATGAAGAAAAAGAGTTATATACGATTTTAAAACCGCATTTTTATGATCTTGATCTTTTTTGCAGTGCCAACTACAAATGTACAAGACTGGTAAGGAGACCTCTGCCGCACGGCGAGAAGATTGTCAATGAACTTGAGGCGCTTTTTAAGAATCCGGGATTGCCCTTTCACATGGAGAAATTGATCGAAGCTTATATAGAAAAATCGTGTGGCAAAAACTGGCATAAAGGCGAAACTGCTACATGTATCCGTGAAAATATCGTGAAGCAGAAAGAGGAATACTGGAAAGGAAAAGGGAAAGGAGAAGGAGAAGGAAAAGAAGAATCCCGGTATCCAATGATAAGGATAATATCCTACCTGCTCTATCATTTCCCTGTATATTTCTGCCAGTACCAGTACCTTTTGCTTGAATTATTCAAGGGTGGAGTACTTACGAACAAAATGAGTATTGTTGACGTTGGTTCAGGTCCCGGGACAATTACACTCAGTACACTTGATTTCTTAAGGAAACTCCAGGATATTTATTCCAGGAATAAAATGGATGTTAAACTCAATATCAGGATAGGTTCGATCGAGCATGAGCTGGAAAATATCGAGTGTTACAGGGAACTCACGTCCGGCTTCCTCCTGGGCAGTAATGCGAATATATCGAATTCAAATATAACAATTGATGAACCGGTCCATTCACCTGTTGAGACCGCGCCTGTTCCCGGAGATTGTGACTTTATTATATTCTCAAATGTCCTTGCTGAGTTAATATCTCTTCCTCATGAACGTGCCGATGTTGTGGAAAGGGTTGCTTCAGCGAGCAAAAATCCCACACTAATAATTATTGAGCCTGCTGACCTTGATAATTCAAAGGCTCTGCGCATCAGCCAGCACGCTCTGGTCAAAAAAGGATTTAATGTATATAGCCCCTGCTCTTTTATATGGGGAAGACTATGCAGCGGCATTAATTGCTGGAGTTTCCAGGAGCCTGGGAACATTAAGGTGCCAGGCTTCATGGAAAAGATTGCTGATACAGTCGATTCTTACAGGTATTTGAACACTGACATGAAATTTTCATCAGTCATTTTAAGGAGAGACAGGCTTACCAGGAACGCTTATCGAGCGAAGGGAAAAATCATGGCTCTAACAAGTCTCAAAAAACATATCAAGAAACACATAAATGTTGCAGCATCAGTTATGTCCGGAAATCTTGGCGATGAGAAAACTTTTGTGTTCAAGATATGCGACGGCACAGCTTCATCACCATGCTATGCTATAATGCCGCTGTACCATATGAGTGATAATAACAGGGCGCTTATCGATGCGGGTTATGGGGATATAATCGAGATATCCGGCACCCTTGTACGCGAGAACGTAGAACAATCGTCTTTTAATCTTTTTATCAGCCGGAATACGATCGTTAATATTATAGGTTAGTTAATACTATTGTCGTTATACTATTCTATTATCCCTGTACTATTCTATTATCCCTATACTATTCTATTATCTATTCACGCAGCAATTTTAATATTTTTAAACCCTGCTCGATACATTCCATTTTATCCTTTATCCTTGCGAGTTCTGTCTCGTTTTCAAGACTTGCTGCCAGTTCACTGACTTTATTTATGATTATATAGCTGATCTTCTCGTTAATGTGAGATATATCGGCTGATTGTGGAGCTGTCTGGATAGCCGTTGCCATGTTCTTCTTTTGCTGGCCTTGATCTATCCGTTCCATCTGCTGTTTTTGCTGTCTTTCTGTTTCCTGCGGCTTAGCAATTTGTTTTTTTTCCTGGATTTCCTGGAAATCACATACGGGACAAACAATTTTTCCCTGGTACCGAAACATCGGAGCTCCACATTCATGATGTGTTGCAAGCATTGTTCCTCCCTTTTCAAGGAGTTTTGTTATTTTTTGGATATTATCATCCGAGTCTTTGCCAACCATGATATCACCGAAAGTCTTTTCAAGCAATAATTTTAATTACAGTTTTTGTTTCATATTTATATCACGTGGTGATAACTGTGTCGGAAAATCTTAGTGAAATTATAAAACAATGTACTGAAGTGCTTGACAGGATAGTCAGTGATGATTCTGTCCCAAGAAACATCAGACGCTCAGCAGATAACATAAAAAACGTTCTTTCCAATGAAAAACAGCCAATATCAAAAAGGGCAGCAATTGTAATATCGAATCTTGATGATATCGGGAATGACCCCAATATTCCAATACATACAAGAACGTTAATATGGGGATTATCAAGTAAGCTGGAGTCAATCCCTGTTGACCGGTAAGTTCATTTTTTAGATTTCTACCTACCCTATTGTTTCTACTGGAGAATTGGGAAATTAGAACTTAACTCCAATTGATTAGTTCTGTGTTTTGTTTTGTCTTTTAATTGTCCAACTTATAATATTTAAAAAAAACAGTACAATTATTTTTTTAATAAATAGAAATATTTTTGGTAATAATAGAAACCTTTATATATAGTTAAGTCATAACTGGGTCACATCGGTTTTTTAAAATTTCAAAAAAATAACCAAAATCATTTTTTTAAAATCTCCACACGAAATAATGGGGTGGGTTTACACGCTCTCCAGTGGAAACAATGGGGTCATGAGGATAAAATTTTGCTTAAATCACGTACATTATGATGAATATGATTAATTAAACGATACATTGCGGCATCTTTTATGTATATGGACATATCCGGACAGTGGTATTTCCAATTGAAATAGAGGGGTCGTTACCATTACTCTTAATACCTATCCTTCCATTGGAGTAATATGTACGAGGCTAAGGATGGAGACAAATAAATCACCAATAAACGGTATTTTCGAAGATATGTTGATGCGTGCAACGATCTTTGAGAACAGAGAGGTACTGAGATCAACATATACTCCGGATTATCTTCCGCACAGGAACGATCAGGTAAAAGGATTGGCTACAATATTAGTTTCGGCTTTAAGGGGTGAAACCCCTTCTAATATCCTGATATACGGAAAGACCGGAACAGGTAAAACCGCTGTGGCAAAACATGTAGGCAGGGAACTTGAAAAAACAAGTGAAACGCATGATATCCCATGTGTCGTTGTATATATTAACTGTGAAGTGGTGGATACGCAATACCGTTTGCTGGCATCCATTGCACGGCATTTCGATAAGGACATTCCCATGACCGGGTGGCCGACAGACCAGGTATATTCTGAACTAAAGGGCGCTCTTGACTTGGATAAACGCATAGCAATAATAATACTCGATGAGGTTGATAAACTTGTATGCAAAGGAGATGATGTGCTTTACAATCTTACCAGGATAAATTCGGACTTGAAAAAATCAAAAGTCAGTCTTATAGGCGTCACGAATGATCTTAAATTCACAGAATTCCTCGATCCAAGGGTTAAAAGTTCACTGGGCGAAGAAGAAATTATTTTCCCGCCTTATGATGCAAACCAGATAAGGGATATCCTTAACCAGAGAGCACAGATGGCTTTTAAACCCCAGGTACTGGAAGAGACTGTTATCCCTCTTTGTGCTGCTTATGCAGCCCAGGAACATGGGGATGCAAGGCGTGCACTTGATCTTTTGCGGGTATCAGGAGAGATCGCAGAACGAATAAAATCGAGCAAGGTCCTTGAAGCGCATGTCAAACAGGCCCAGGAGAAAATAGAAATAGACAGGATAGTAGAGGTAGTGAGGACCCTGCCGAGCCAGTCCAAGCTTGTTCTATTGAGTGTGGTTCTTCTCGGATACAATGGTGACAGCAACCTCACAACAGGCGAAGCGTATAATATTTACAAGCAGATGTGCAGATTGATAGGAATAGAAATCCTGACCCAGCGAAGGGTTACGGATTTGATATCCGAGCTTGATATGATGGGTATCCTGAATGCAACTGTTGTAAGTAAAGGCAGGTACGGAAGGACCAAAGAAATCTCTTTGAGCGTTCCTTCCGAAAGCACTAAAAGAGTTTTATTCGAGGATTACAGGTTAAAACCGCTGGAAGATTTCAAGCCGCCCAACCAGACAAAGTTGTACGCCTGAAATCATCTCTTTTTATTATTTAAAACATGCAAAATTCCCTCTGGGAATAAGCGAAATACATCCGAGCAATGGTACCCTGCCAAATCTTGCTTTCCCGATCACCCATTCTTTTTTAATAGGCTGCAGGTGACTTATACTGCCTTGCTGGTCATATGCAGCATTAGTTTTTGTATTATCACCTTTTGTAATGTAGCCGGCATGTGGGGCAAGAGGTCCTCCGGGCCACATGGGTTCGCTTTCGTTCACGTAATACATGGCTCGATGGATAATTGGTGTAACTCCCTCAATCCCACGTGGTTTGTATAAGATGACATCGCCATATTCATCAAAAGACAAATAGTTCATCTTTTTCCCCTCTTCATTTGTGATTATTTCCGTGCGATTGATACTTTCAACAAATATGATATCACCGATCCGGATGTGGGGGATCATGCTCCCGCTTTCTACTGCTACCATTGGTGTATATAGTCCCAATGCGATCTTTGAAACCGAGGCGAAAATAAGTACAACTGTAAGTACAAAGACCATATCACGCAAAAGTCCTGCAAAGAAACTATCACTTTCTTTAAAATATTTTACTATTTTTTTTAGACCCATAAACAGATTGAGATAATATCAGTTATCATATTAAGACTTGTTCCTTATTAATCCAGATTCAAGCCGGATTTATACACAATTACTGGTTAAAACAGGCGAGATTTCCTCTCATGGTGAGTGAGACACACCCGATCAAAGGTACTGGTCTGAAACGGGCAACACCAATTACCCATTCCTTCTTGACTGGCTGCAAATAACTTATGCTTCCCTGCTGGTCGTATATCGGATTTGTATCGTTATTATCCCCTTTTGTAATATAACCCGCATTGGGAGCAGAAGGCCCGCCCGGCCACATAGGTTCGCCTTTATTGACGTAATACATTGCTCGATGAATGATAGAAGTTCTCTTCTCATCTCCGGACCGCATGTATAAAATTACATCACCGTAATAACCAAAAGATAAATATCCTGTTTTTTGACCATCCTCATATGTTATAATTTTCGAGCGGTCCGCGCTTTCGATAAAAATTATATCGCCTATATTCAGATGGGGGACCATGCTTTTACTTTCTACTGCTACCATCGGGGAAAAACGGCCAAGGGCAATGTAAGAGACCGAAGCAAAAATCGCAACTACTATAATAACAAATAAAAAATCCCGAAGAAGCCCAACCCAGAAATTATTGCTTTCCTTTATTTCTTTTATAGTTTCTTTTATCCCCATGATGTATATGTAGTCAGTAAGAATTATTAATTGTTACTATTTCTGTTATTATTTATATTTCTGTTTCTAATTCTATTTCTTGAATTCTCACATCTTTGTTGAGAAGGTGGAAAACATACGGATTTATTAATATCAAAGCTGTATTCGAGGCAAAAGGAAGAATATTAATGGAGCTCCAGAAACCCAGAGGCACGCGTGATTTCCTGCCGGAAGAAATGATTAAGCGCAGATATATTGAAAATAAGTTACGCGAGGTCGCTACACACTGGGGATACGGGGAGATAAAAACACCGACATTTGAACATATAGAGCTTTTTACGCTTAAATCCGGTGAAGGGATACTGGGTGAAATATATAATTTCAAGGATAAGGGTGACCGCGAGATAGCGCTTCGTCCTGAACTGACCGCCCCTGTAGTAAGGATGTATGTGGAAGAGCTCCAGAGATCGCCAAAGCCCCTGAAATTCTTTTATTTTGATAACTGCTTCAGGTATGAGCGTCCCCAGAAAGGACGTTTCCGTGAGTTTTTCCAGTTCGGGGTCGAGATAATCGGAAGCGCAAGGCCTGAGTCTGATGCAGAAGTAATAGCGCTTGCGGTTGAAATGTTAAAAAGTGCAGGTATCAGTGGAGATCTCCATGTGGGAAACCTGGGAATAGTGCGGGCTCTTTTAAAAGATACCAGGCCTGAACACCAGGGCAAGATCATGCGGCTTGTGGATAAGAAAGATGATAAAGGGCTTGAGGAATTTCTTGAAGAGATCAATGCACCTGATGATATGAGGGGAAAGTTGTTCCGCTTAATTGGATTACATGGTGAAAATGCAGTTCATGAGGCGCGCGAACTTGTTGGGGATATTGATGCGATATCGCAATTCAAAGCGCTTCTTGATCTCCTGGATGTGTATGGCCTGGAGTATCAGGTTGATCTCGGGATCGCAAGAGGTCTTGATTATTATACAGGCATGGTGTTTGAGATTTATTGTGAAGGACTTGGCGCCCAGAACCAGGTGTGCGGCGGCGGGTCATACAGGCTTGCGGCGCTTTTCGGGGGCGAAGACACGCCATCAACCGGATACGGTATCGGGTTTGACAGGATAATGGAGATCTGTGAGGTACATCCCCAACCACCCGGACGCATTGTGGTAGTATCGTTTGAGGACACGCGCAAAGAAGCAATAATTATTGCAAGTAAGCTAAGGGAGCATCTCCCGACATACTTAGATGTCATGGGGCGCAAGTTCAAGGACCAGATCGCTTATGCCAATACGATTGGCGCAAGTCATGTGGTTATCGTGGGAAAGAACGAGCTTGATGCAGGGAAGGTGGCGCTTAAGGATATGAAGACCGGGGAGCAGGTGCTGGTTACGGTGGAGGAAGCGGTTGAAAGAGTGAAAAGCTAATTTTTCAGATTTTCTCTCAAAAACTCGATATTTCCCTTTACAATGTCCGCACTTCTGACAGCTTTCAATTCATTGAATATTATCAATGATTTATTATAAAATTCCAGTGCTTTCTCTGGCTTTCCCCAGCCCTGGTACACAAGTCCGATGTTGTTAAAGTCTATTGCTTTTCCCCTTATATCCTTAAGTTCCTCATCTATTTTTAGTGCTTTCTCGTAAAATTCCAGCGCTTTCTCCTGTTTTCCCCAGTCCTGATATACACCCGCGATATTGTTGAGATGTGTTGCTTTTCCCCTTATATCCTTAAGCTCCTAATCTATTTTTAGCGCTTTCTCGTAAAATTCCAGCGCTTTCTCCGGCTTTCCCCAGTCCTGGTACAAAAGTCCGATGTTGTTAAGATCTATTGGTTTTCCCCTTATATCCTTAAGTTCCTCATCTATTTCGAGTGCTTCGGTGAAATACTTGAAGGCATCTTCAGGTTTTCCTAGATAATATACCTCATTACCCAGAGTACGAAGAATATTGGCATCTTTAACAGGCTTTCCTTTTACTTTTGAATATTGGTCAACTTTCTCGCGCGTTACATTCAAGAGTTTGAGCTTATCATTGCTGAGTTCAAATGAAGCATCATTAATAACGGCTCCTGTCATTTCAGGTAAATTCCGGATAAAACAATCGCTGATATTTTTCAAAACGGTTTCTTTATCAAGATCAAGAGGACTCAGATTCTGGATATTTATTGTGCAATTAATAAGATTAACAATGGGAGCAGACGCATTTTTTATCTCAGGTGAATTAATTTTTATAGTCGCTCTTCGATACTCATATTATTGGCGTTCTGCTGAATTACACCTGAAGAGTTGCAGGCAGATTGGGAGACAACGGGGGGATGGGCAGCAGGTTTCTTGCGATAATTCAGGTAAGCAATAATCACCCCTAAGGCTGATACTATCAGGGCAAGCACTGTGGAATCTACGACCATCCCGAACAACTGGATATCTACCATCTGGACAAAACATAATTCAAAAGGCAATAAAACTATCCTGAATAATTATCGTATGTCCTCGGTTAAGAGAAAAATCAGGCATAGAACACGGATTGTGCGGATGACGCGGATACGCGCGGATTGGATTATCCGTGCAAATCCGTGTAATCTGATTAAGTATAAATACAAGTTATACCAGACATAAACACTGGAGATAACCAAAATGGAAGCCATAATGAAAGTCGGTCCAAAAGGGCAGGTAGTCATTCCCCAGGAAATAAGACATGCTCTGAACATCTATCCTGGATCAAAGGTACTTTTCAGGTTAGTTAATAATAAATTAGAGATAGAAAAACCTCCGCAGGATGCAGTTGCCATCTTCAGGGAAAGTGCAAAAGGCATGGGTAAACTCAAGTTCCATCCTCATGAAGCGTATGAAGAGGAACTGGAAGAGAGGATAAATTGAATTATTTTGATTCAAACCTGATAATCTACGCGATGCTGGATGAAACAGAGATTGGAGAGTGGACAAGAGAGTTAATGGAACGGATACAGACCGGGGAAATGACTGCCTGTACTTCTTTTCTCACATTTGATGAAGTTTTTTATAAGGTAAAAAAAGTCAAAGGCCCTGGTGTGGCCATTAAAAATCTTGAAGCTTTTCTAACTATGCCAAATATGAGGTTTATTGATGTTAATGATGGTGTAATATGGAAAGCTCTTGAACTTATCAGGGGATATCATCTTCTCCCACGGGATGCTATACACGCAGCATCAGCGTTCATTGCAGGTGCAGAGATTATATTTTCAGAGGATACGGATTTTGATAATATCCCGGGTTTAAAGAGAACGTGGCGGGGAATGAATAAATAGAATAAATCCAGGCTCACATAGGTTTCACACGTTCTTCACACCAAGCTTAATCAAAATGTGAAAAGATTAGCAAGTGTCGGGATCGATTATGGTTTTACCAAGAAAATTCAAGAGAAGGGCAATAACCTCAAGAATAATGATTGAAAGAAAGAACAGGAGCCTGAGGGAGGATTTTAATCAATTTGATCTGGGTTCTAACTATTGAATACATCCACTGGCTTTCACACTTACAATGGAAATCCACATATTTTTCACACCTATATTAATCAAAGTGTGAGTTTTATTGATGATGGTTAGAATGAAGGGTCTAACGGATGGAAGAAATATGAAATGTAAGCACCTGGAAATAAACTGCGTAACGCGAATTATTAATAAAGAATGTGAAGAGCTCCGGGCATGTGAATTCGGAGTATCCTGTAATTTTCAGGATAAGCAAATAGCAAACTTATCTTAATTTTCTTTAATTAGATATATTCGCGACATGCATCGCCACGCCGTTCACAACGGCGTCTCCTTTTTATCAGAAGAAGAAAAAATCTCTGTGATTTTGACTTTTCGGATGGGTTCGTTCAGAGCAATAGACTTTTAATATTCCAAACCAGTATTATTACAGGAGCAATGGAAAACCATTCATAGCCAGCAGTTGGTTATGCTTCAGGAAGATATGACATTTTTCAAAGTGGGGAGAAAATCATGAATGAAATCGAAATTTCGGATGAAGATCTGGAAGGATATCTTGCAGCGAGAAATTTTACCAGAACAATTGGTGAGGAGATAGTGAGCAATATCAAAGTCGGCATGACTGAGAAGGAAGTAAAGGAAGTTGCCTCTCGGATTTTCAATAAGAATGGTGTGAAACAGCACTGGCACATGCCTATCATAGGTGTGGGTGAAGGAAGCACAAAATTGAGAAGTGCGTATGCTCTTGTATCCAGCTATTTTACAGAAGATAAGCGTATTTTGCAGGAGAATGATATTATATTAATAGACATGGCTCCGATTTACAACGATTATCCGGGAGATTATACAATAAATCATGTAATGGGAAGCAATCCTGACCTTGAGGCTCTGGCTGCATATGCGCATGACGTTTCAGTAAAGATTGCCGGGCATATAAAAGAGGGAATGATCGTAGCAGATGTATTTCGCTGGGCACAGGAACTCGCGGGTAAAAACCCTGAATATACTTTAGCATATCCTCCCTTTATTTCCATGGGACATCGTTTACGCAGGGTCCCTCCACTATGGCAGGTATTTCCTGAACCAGGTCTTAATTATTTGCTCTTCGGAACCAGTGGACCTTTTATTACATCAAGTAATAACAGACCGATGAATGGACTCTGGATAATCGAACCTTACTTTATACACAAAGAGCGAGCCGCTAAATTCGAACAGCTTGTATTAATCGGAAAGGAGACACTGATTCTATGAAAGTGATAACAGATGCTCTTTGCCATAACATATTTATGTCTCAAAATCCATAATACTTTTGCGGTTAGTTATTTGGTTAAAAGATTACTTATAATCATATATTCAGGAGGTTAGATATGAAATCGATTATCACAGCAGAACTTGAGATTGCAGCTCTGGGGACCGGAAGCACAAGTATGAGTCCTTATATTTCAGAGGCTGTAAAGGCTATTGAAATGTCGGGCATTAAATACCAGTTAACCCCGATGGGGACAGTAATAGAGGTATCCTCTATCGATGAAGCTTTCAACGTAGCAAGAGCAGCTCACGAAGCGCTTATAAAAAAAGGCGCAAAAAGGGTTGTCACACACCTTACAATCGATGATAGAAGGGATGCTCCAAAGGATATGGAGGAGAAAGTAGAGTCTGTAATAGAGAAAATCTAGCCACTTCTGTTCAAACTTCGTAAGTCGTTTAATCGATGAGCTGCGCCTCTGCTGGAAACAAAACATATATTATATTTATTAAAATTGAAATCCAATTAATCCATAATGTGGTTCGACGCACTCCGCCAGGCTTTACAGTATCTTTTATCAGTGATACCTGCAACGATCGCAGGTATTATCCTGATGGAACTGTTGATAGAAATGGGATGGGTCCAGAGGCTTGGCTTCATAACTGCGCCCTTTATGCGCTTCGGGCACCTCAGGGAGGAAATCGGCGTGAGCTTCTTCGTGTCCTTCGGATCCCCAACAGCCGGGAATTCAATGGTGGCACAGCTTAACAAAAAAGGATTGATTGACGATAAAGAAACCCTGGTTTCCTCTCTTGTAACATCTTTTCCTGCAACATTCATCTTTGTAAGGGATCTTACTCCTGTACTTCTAATATTGCTCGGAACAACAGGAATCATTTATCTTGGCATAGTTGTTGGAGTCGGGCTTCTTCGGACAGCAATATCCCTTATTCTCGGCCGCTTTCTATTGCCTCCCAAGAAGAGTGTAATTATACAACAGGGAATAAAGACAAAGAAATTCAGGGATGCACTGAAAAGTTCGATATTATCTTCATGGGTTCCCCTGCGGAGAATTATCCCAACAATGATAATAGCTGCAATAATCGTATTTCAGCTTATCGATATCGGTTTTTTCGATATGCTATCTGCATATCTGAAAGGCCTGCCTGTCCTGAAATCTCTTCCGGTGCAGGCTCTCCCCATCATTGCAGCATGGTTTGCAAGTAACGTCGGGGCATATACGATAGCAGGTAAGCTTTTAGCTGATGGCGTAATGACGTCAAAAGAAATCGTGATAACGTTACTCCTGGGCCGGGTGCTTTCAAGCATAGTGCGCCTGCGATTCACCGTTCCTTATTATACAGGGATTTTCTCTCCTAAATTGGGAATGCAAATAATGCTTCTTGCCACGCTGATGCAGGAAGGATTAACCATAATTGTTATTACCTTTCTTGTGGTCTTATGGTAACCGGATTTGAACTAACCGCAAATGCTCCGATCGGGATTTGAACCCGAGTCACTGGCTATCTTTATTTCAGCACCTTCTGGCGCTTAAAACTTGAAAGGCCAGAATGATTGGCCTGCTACACTATCGGAGCGCAGTAGGCCTAATAATACACAACTATATTTAACGGTTTGGTAAGAAAAATTAATTGAAAGTCTAAACTGCCGGTAATTTTCAGATTTTTCAAATATCAGTCGATATATTTATATAGTGCAAAGAAGGGTTTTTAGTATGGTGTCGAAATGGAAGATAAATGTCCGAAATGCGGTGAAACCCTTATAACCAGGACCATTAAGAAAAAAATAGGTCTTGGCAGTATTGACTATCCGGTTGCCCAGACATGTCCGAAATGCAATTGGAACAAAGACCTGACAGGTGCAGGAGATATAGCTGCAACACCTGTAATGCAGGATTCAGGTGAAGTTAAAAAAGAAGAGAAAAAAGCACAAAAAGAGGAAAAAGGGCAAAAAGTGCAAACAACGCCCCGGGTAAAACCACTGGATTTGACTGCCCCCTCTTCAAGCCCGGCAGATTCTGTATCCAGTATCAATTCGTTGATCATGATTGCTCTGGCAATCCTCGTTGTAAGTGCTATTGCATGGGTATTTTTCATGGATACGGCTGAAGAAAAACAGGATACTCCGGTTGCGGCTTCAACACCAGCAATTACCAGCACTCCGGTCCTGACCCCGGCAATCACAGTTGTTCCGGAAGTTACGGCGTCAGGAAAGCAAATATCGGTGAAACTTGAAACAAATAGAGGTATTAATCCAAAATCAGTCACAGTAAAGGCCGGCGATGAAGTTGTATGGACAAATGATGGAACATACGCAGTTACTCTCGTAAGTTCCGAAGGTCTTTTTGAAGATAAGTTCCTGAATAATGCCAAACGCACAAATTATACATTCAGGAAGTCCGGGAATTTCAGTTTCTATCTTAAAGGGGATAAAAACCTTGCCGGGAATATAATCGTTGAACCTTAAACCATGGTCCAGTCAAGCTGGAACCCATCAAGGGTCATGAGGATTATCTTCTGCTTCAGGCCAGGCAGATCATAAGGTAACTCTTCAAACCCTACATATAATTCATCACCCGGATTTATTTCCGGGGGTGCATTTGGTGTCTTGCCGAAAAAGTATTTCTTATCTGCCTTTCCATCCAATACAACTACATTTCTCCAGCCTTTTGCCTGTGCCACTCTTACAACAGTACATTTCCTTTTGAATTTCTTTAAGGTTTTTTTCACTCCACCGATCTCGGTTTCGGTAGTCTGGATCATATCAGCGTCATTTTCTGCCATTTTTATCACACCATAAGAACCTTGATATACCAGCTTATGTATTAAACCATACTATTAAAGGTGATACTTATGGGACTTCCAGCAACCAAACGTTATCTGATTGAATTGTTGCACATGCATAAACTTACTTACGAACAAGTAGCTCAATATACAGGTTTACCTGTTGAAAGGGTAAAGGCCATAAAGAAAGGTGAAGAACCCACGGATATAGAACAATATAAATTAAAACAGGTAGCCTTTTCCTTATCTGACCTCCGCTCGAAAGATACAGGCGAAACGATGGATTAAATAAAATTTAAGAATGAATGATGTTGAATTCATTAAACATCCTCTCATAAAACCTGATACCGTCGAGCAGAGATTATACCAGCTCTCCCTTGCAGGGGAAGCTATTAAGAAATCAAGTCTCATAGTGCTTCCTACAGGCCTTGGGAAAACCATAGTAGCATTACTCGTGATGGTATCATGTCTGCCTAAAGGGAAAGTATTGCTTCTTTCCCCGACAAAACCGCTTGTGGAACAGCATGCGGCTTTTTTCAAGGATACTCTTAATATTCCTCCTGAAAACGTTGTATTGTTTACCGGGAATACAAATCCTGGCAAACGGGAAAGCATGTATGAGAAAGCCCAGCTTATCATCTCCACACCCCAGGTCATAGAGAATGACCTGCTCGGAAAAAAAATAAGCCTTGAAAACGTTTCCTGCATCATCTTCGACGAAGCGCACAGGGCAACCGGGAATTATTCCTATGTTTATATCGCGAGAAAGTATATAGAGCAAAACCCCGCCCCTCTCGTCCTTGGAATTACGGCAAGTCCCGGAAGTAATTCTGAAAAGATACAGGAGGTTTGTGCAAATCTCCATTTAAAGTCAGTTGAGATAAGGACTGATTCAGACCCGGATGTTAAACCGTATATTTTTGATAAGGATATCGAAAGGATATATGTTTCCGTACCTGTCGAAATGAAAGGTCTGAAGGGATTAATGGATAAAGTCCTGAATGACAGGCTGACAAAATTACAGGAACTCGGGCTTTTATCAGATTTCCAGAAACGGCTCTCAAAAAGGGAAATGCTTGATCTCCAGGTGCGTTTGCAGGCGCAGGTTCGTTCTTTTCCAGACCAGAAGATATACCAGGGGATATCCCTTCTTGCCGAGATCTTCAAGGTCAGCCATGCTATCGAGATATCAGAAACACAGGGGTCATCAGCCCTGTCAAAATACTTTGAGCGGCTTGAGAATGAGGCATTATCGAGGGAGGGAAGTAAAGCTGCAAAGCGCCTCATGGAGGACCTGAGTATGCGCCAGGCTGTGCATCATCTCGGGGGCTGTGATGGCAACAACCCGAAATTGAATGTGGTAAAAGAGCTTGTTGAAAAGCAAATTCGTGACGCACCTCAATCACGTGTTATCGTATTCACCAATTACAGGGATACAGCAGAACTTGTTGCAAATTCACTTAAAGAGATAGCGGGTATCAAGCCTGTAAGGTTCGTCGGGCAGGCAAGTAAATATAAAGACACAGGTCTCACCCAGAAACAGCAGGTAGACATTATCCAGAAATTCAAGGACGGGGAATATAACACTCTGGTTGCAACTTCCGTTGCCGAGGAAGGACTGGATATACCTGCCACTGACCTTGTGGTGTTTTTTGAACCCGTGCCATCTGAAATAAGGAGCATACAGCGAAAAGGAAGGACAGGAAGAAAACACGCAGGAAGAGTTGTTGTCCTCATGGCAAAAGGATCAAAAGATGAGGCATATCACTGGAGTAGTAATTACAAGGAGAGACGGATGGTCAAGACCATGAAAAACCTGGATATTGACCTTGATGCTTCGGAAGATAAAACAGACGAACCAGACGGGCAAATGAAATTAATGGATTTTTCAGCTTCCCAGCTATCGAATTCGAATTCCGGGGTTCATAAGGTGAAAATCTATGTCGATAAGAGGGAGATCCGTTCCCATGTTGCACATTCCCTTGAAAATATGGGTGCAGAAGTGATCTTAAGAACACTTGAAGTGGGAGATTACATAGTGAGTGACCGTGTTGGCATAGAGAGAAAAACAACAGAAGATTTCCTTAGCACTTTCCTTGATGGCAGGGACCTCTTTGGCCAGATATCAGACCTTGCGCGCGCTTACAGGCGCCCACTCCTTATAATTGAGGGCGAGGGACTTTATTCAAAGCGCCAGATCAATCCCAATGCAATTCGCGGCGCGCTTTCAACTGTTGCAATTGATTTTGGTGTCCCGGTGTTATTCAGCAGGGATGAAGAAGATACTGCGTCACTGATAAGTGTAATTGCAAAAAGGGAACAGGCAGACGACCCGAAAAAGGAAATAAACCTTCACGGGATGAAATCTGCCTCAACACTTCCTGAACAGCAGGAATATCTGGTGTCTGCTATCTCAGAAATAGGACCGGTCGTGGCAAGAAACCTGCTGCGGCACTTTGGCAGCGTAGAACGGATCATGACAGCGACACGTGAGGAATTGATGGCCGTGGAACTTGTGGGACCAAAGACAGCAGACAGGATAAGAGAAGTTGTGAGCGGGGGGTATAAAGGTTAAACTCTAATGGTTTAACATCTGTATTCAAGAATTCATATCCTTGATATCTTTTTCATGAACCATTTAACAGGGATGAACATAGACACTTGTTCCTGATATTTCCTGTATTCATCCCCGAATGTTGAGAGCAGTCTTTTCTCTTCAATGAACGCACCTATAAGAAAATAACCTGTTATCAGCAGCACTGCTGTTAAATCAAGCAGAGTCATTTGCATCTGAGTAACCAGAAGGAGAATTCCTGCTGTGTAAAGCGGATGGCGGACTTTTGCATAAGCTCCGCGTGTAACAAGTACTTTTTTCTTCTGCCTCTTTATGCCGATAAATTCAAGGACGTCTGTCTGCAACAGGGCATACCCGAACATACCGATAGCGCCCAGGCGCACAAGGACAACAACCGGATACAAATTCTGCGGGATCACATAAATTACAGGGGTGGAATTTGAATACGATATCCACACCATCAAAGCAGGAGCAAATAAGGGAATGCTGATCAAAGAATATAGTAGCCTGTAATACCTGAAGGCTTTTCCAGGCAGCTTTTCTACCTTATTTTTGACATGATCCGTAGCAAGAAGACTGTGAATGACCGCAAAAAAAATGAAATATAAAAAGAACTTTATTATGTTGTCCATTGCGTATTATTTTATTGTGGTTAAACTATTTAATTGCTTGTGTCTTATACCTGAAAATCTATTTATGTAAACAGGTTCTTATTATATGCGGGAGGTTGCAAAAGGGAAAAATCGCAAATGGAGCATGTTATACAGATTTGAAGATAAAAAGCCCGTTATTGCAAAAAATGCTTTTATCGCGGATACTGCATGTCTTATCGGAGACGTATCAATAGGTGAAGGAACAAGCGTGTGGTTCAATACTGTCATTCGCGCTGACAGGGCAAAAATAAATATAGGTAAAAATTGCAGTATCCAGGATAACACTGTAATACATTCTGACGAAATTGATGTTGAAATTGGTGACGGGGTTATCATAGGTCACTCTTGCGTGATGCATGGGCGCTCCATTGAAAACAATGCCCTTATTGGCATGAATGCCACAATACTTCATGGGGCCCGGATAGGGGAATCAGCAATAATCGGAGCAGGCGCGTTAGTGCCTCCGGGTTATAAAATACCTGCCCACAGTGTGGCTCTGGGTGTGCCATGTAAAATTATCAGGATGGCAACAGAAGAAGATCTTGCTATGATAAGAAATACGCAGAATAATTATGAAAAATTGACCAGACAATATTTGAAATCAATAAAAATCAATAGAAATCAACAAAAATAAGGTGAATACTTGAGAAATATTGAAATTGACGAATTCAGTGCAACCCCGATAACTGAGCGAAAAGTCGAAGTTGTAGAACGAAAAGGACTTGGACATCCTGATTATATCTGTGATTCCATAATGAACGAGGTCTCCATTCGCCTGTGTAAGGAATATATGGAGAGGTTTGGAGCTATCATGCACCATAATATCGATAAGGGGATGCTTGTTGCAGGCGAGGTGAAGACAAAATTTGGAGGCGGGGTGATACTAAAACCGATGCGCATCATTTTCGGGGACAGGGCTACTTTTGAGGTCGAAAATGAGGTTATAGATGTAAATACTATTGCTATTGAAGCCGCAAAAGAATGGATTAATGAGAACTTGCGCTTTGTAAATAGTGATTCTATTCTTTATCAGGTTGAACTTGCAAGGGGTTCGGCAGAACTTACGGATATATTCAAGAGAAAAGATGCAATACTTGGCGCTAATGATACCTCGGCGGCTGTTGGATATGCACCTATGACACCCACGGAGACACTGGTTCTTGAAACTGAGAAGTATTTGAACTCCCCGGATTTTAAGAAAAGATTCCCTGAATCGGGTGAGGATATTAAGGTCATGGGTTTGCGGGAAAAGAATAAACTCAATTTGACCATTGCAGACCCTCTTATAGATATGTATGTCGAATCAGAAGCAGGGTATTTCAGGAAAAAAGAAGAATTGCTGGAAGAGATACGAACTTATGTTACCGGGAAGATGGAATTTGAACCTTCCATTTCCCTGAACACGCTTGACAGGGAAAGGCGGGGCATGGGCGGGATTTACCTCACCGTAACCGGAACTTCTGCTGAGGATGCGGATTCCGGCCAGGTGGGGCGCGGGAACCGCGTGAACGGCATCATTCCATTGAACCGTCCGGTAAGCAGTGAAGCAGCCGCCGGAAAAAACCCTGTAAGCCATGTGGGAAAAATATACAACGCCCTGAGCCACAGGATCGCAAATAAGATATATGCCAATGTCCCGGACATAAAAGAAGTCTATGTATGGCTTTTGAGCCAGATAGGAGAGCCAATCGACCAGCCAAGGATAGCAGCAGCGCAGGTCATTATGGAGAGAGGAACTCTTGAAAGTGTGGAAAAAGAGATAGATGAGGTTATCGACAGGGAACTTGCCAGCATCCAGGAATTCTGCATGGAACTGGCGTATGGGAAAATACCAGTTAACTGATCAGCGATCTTTTAGTTCTTTAACCTTTTCCGGCAGCCTCTTCTTAATCATTTCAAGAAGTGCATCGTAATCCCCTTCAGCAAGCGAGCGCACATCCTCGTCTCCTCGCAAAATAAGATCCACAAGGTAAACAAGCTCCTCATCCGTCAGCCTGTTAGCCCTGTTCGCAAAGTCCTCCGGGGATTCGGATAACTTATGCGAGACCGGAAGCAGGATGAATTTGTAGTCATGTCCGGGCGCGGGACCGGTTGCGCCTTCGAGTTCGGGAGCGAGTTTATTGAGGATTTTTTTATCAAGGTCTGATAATTGTCTCATGAAGTTCTCCATTCATTAAATAGTGCATCATAAAAACATCACGACCAAATCATTCTTAATTTTTTCAAAATCTCTATATAGAGTAACTAATTTAAAATCACTATCTTTCGCGATTTTATACTGGTAAGCATCATCAAAATCCAGCCCGAATTTCCTTCTCATATCAGACAGATTTTGATATGATAGTTTTGATAAAGTAATAATTTTTACATTCGGAAGAATATCTTTTACAAATTTCTGGAAAATTTTTTCTTTTTTATTCCTGAATAATATTACTCCAATCGAATGCAAAGAAAAGTCAGAAATGCATAGGTTCCCAATGTTTTTTTCGAGAAATTCTTTGCAGGCTTCTTGTCTTTCTTGTGTTAGCAGAACTTCCAAAAAAATATTTGTATCAATGAGGTACATTACCTCCACTCCAATGCTTTATGTTGGAGTGATACTGAGGTATATTTTTTTTTTAGGTCTGACAAACCTCCTTCCCAGTCAAATTTAAACTTATTTTTTTTTGCTCTTCGTTGATATGTTCCTTTTTGCAATAAAAATTCTATATAATCCAAAACTTCTTCTTTCAGATCTTCTGGCAATTGATCTAATTTTGATGTGATAACTTGTGTTTCCATTTTATCACCGAGCGCATTTACACATATATCATAGTCATATTATAAGATGATTGGATATCTATAGCTATCGGATATTTAAAACACCAGATTCACATCCGCTTCAAGTATCATGTCAGTCAATTCCGGAAGCGTTATCTTTTTTATCCCGTTTATGATCTCCGAATCTGTTATGTTGCGTTTTGCAATATCCTTATCAAGTGCATAGAAACCCACAAGTTCTATGTTCTTTGTGATCTCAGATTCCACGGACGGGACATCCTTGAACCAGACTGCCAGATCCCCGTATCCTGTTTTCTGTCCTTTCACGATCGAATGAACGCCGCCACTGACGAAAATCACAGAAGCCTCATTTCCTGCTGCGACCTGCGAAGCAGCCATCGGGATTGCTGAAAATGCATCTTCTTTTCCATAAGGGGGCTGCGTTACGATTACATTTACTTTTTTGCTCATGTTGATCACCCTATAAGTATTGTCTTATCGGATTCTGCTGTCCATTCGCCAAGGTCATAGAGTCCGCCGATAATGACGCCCTCTGTCTGCTGTTTTGTTACGCCTCTGGCATCCGTGCATTTTATACAGGCGATAGCATCTGCTTTTGGCTGTTTTATCCCTTTTTTGACTATTGTCCCGAAAATTGTCTCTACCGGAGGAAACTCTTTTGGTGCCTGGTCCCTGTGGGCGATTATTGTTGCATCAAGATAGTTAAAGAAGTTGACAGTTATGCCTTTTTCTTTAGCCGCGTGTGCAAGTCTTATCAATGTAAATACTCCTTCATCCCTGTATGGGCCGTTTATCGAAACGATCGTAAGTTGTTTTCCTGTCATTTTATCACCTTCACCTAAAACCAGACTACCCTGTCATATTCCATTATGTAATCAAGAAGTGCGCCGATTTCTTTTATTTCCACACCGCCAATTAATTTGTTGGTGAGCGATCTTGAAAGTACTGCTTTATCGTCAGCATATATCCTGATGCCCTTCTTCTGGGCTGCTGCGAGTTTATTTCCAAACTCGGACTTTCTTGCAGCGGTTATGCCGTCTTCAATGAGATATAATGAGACATCATTTCCTTTTTCTTTTGCATTCAACCCGATATCAAGCACAAGGTCGGGTGTTTCCGTAGTATACGGGTCTTTCGATAGGACGAGTAACAGATTTGTCATTTTTCTTTCTCTGATTCTATGATTAGAGGGGTTAATAATTATCGATTGAGTTTTAAATGTTTCCATGTAGGCAATATTAGTGAACTACCTCACGCTTTGAGGCTTCCTGCGTCATTGTGTCTGTGCTCAGACTACTCGGGCAGGCTTTGAATTCCGCAGTTCCTGCGGTATTTGATCTTTTTAGTATATTGATTGCAGCATTATGGTCTCTATCCAGAACAAGGCCACAGAAAGGACAAGAATGTTTCCTGACTGAAATGTTCTTCGATACGAAATTACCACATTTGCTGCAATTCTGACTTGTGTTCC
Source organism: Candidatus Methanoperedens sp. (assembly GCA_012026795.1). NCBI lineage: Archaea > Methanobacteriati > Methanobacteriota > Methanomicrobia > Methanosarcinales > Candidatus Methanoperedentaceae > Candidatus Methanoperedens > Candidatus Methanoperedens sp. The sequence goes on along the minus strand of VEPM01000012.1, from coordinate 50,176 downwards.
TGGCATTGACCAATTCAACTATTTTCCCAGCGTATTCTGCTTTGGATTTTGTAAATCTGATCAACTGATACCATCCTGCATCGTTGATGGATTTTGCAAGACGATGGTTGTGCACCATGTTTTTTATCTGCAAATCCTCAAATACGATTTTATCATAGGTATCTACCAGTATTCTTGATGTTTTATTAGCAAAATCTTTTCTTTGATTCCTGATTGTCCTGTGTGTTCTGGCTACGATCGTAGCCTGATTCTTTCTGTTATTACTTCTTTTCTTTTTCCTTGAAAGCTTGATCTGTTCTCTTGTTAATCTCTTTTCGGAACATCTCAGGAACTTGGGCGGTTCTATTTGTTCACCATTGCTAAGGGTTAGTAATGATCTCAATCCAACATCTATGCCTATTGGTCTCTTGATCTCAACTGGAATTATTGGTCTGTCTATTTTAACTGAAAATATTGCATACCATTGATCAACATCCTTCTTAATCGTACATGTCTTGATTTTACCCTCTATCTCTCGATGCTGAACGATCTTGACAACTCCGATTTTAGAAATGTTAAGTTTCTCCTCTTCAAGATTAATCCCACTTTGTGGATATGTGAATGAATTGTATCTATCTCTTCCCTGGAATCTTGGGTATCCGAAGCCTTTGAAGAAATTCTTAAAACTCCTCTCTACTCTTTTTAAGGTATTTTGAAGCACTTGCGAATGTACTTCTTTCTGAAAAATAGTTTTATTATCAGGAAGAGCGTTCGCTTGATCTACATATGAGATCCATTCGGGTTTTCCCCATGGAGTAACTTCGAAGGTTTTACATAGATTATTAAGCTCAGATTGTCGTTTTCTCTCTGCAAGTGAATCATTGTATAGGTGTCTGCATATGGAAAGTGTTCTGTTCAGTTTAACTTCCTGATTCTTGTTCGGGTATATCCTGAATTGATATGCTTTTCTCATTTCCCACAACATCTTTATATTGTTTTGAAACTATTTATCGTTATGCATCTCCTTGATGTGCTTTCTCGACAATTGCTTTTCCGGCATAGGCATTACAATTAAAAAAGGGGGTAAGATTTCATCCCGTTGGTAAAGCAAATGGATTTTCTCTACCCTTTAACCTACGATTTTATTACCCATGCCAACCATTTCGCAGGAAGTATGCCGAGGTAGCCCAGCGGCCTAAGGCGCCGGTTTTGAAAACCGGTTGTGCACCGCACAGCGGGAGTTCAAATCTCCCCCTCGGCGTTTTGTTAATTTTCACTTCTCTTTCGGGTAGGTATAAATCACCATCCACTGCACTCCGAACTTATCCGTAAAACATTAGCCCTCGTATGCTTTCCTCAATTCTCCAATGTCAAACTTTTTCATTTTCAGGAAAGCATTGGTAACGCGTTCCACCTTCTCTTTATCGTGGTCTCGCAGCATCTCGTCCAGGCCAGCGGGAGCAACCTGCCATGAAACACCGAACTTATCCTTGAGCCAGCCGCATACACTTTCTTGCCCTCCGTCTGCTGTGAGTCTCTCCCAGTAGTAATCGATTTCTTCCTGGTTTTTGCATTTAACCATAAGCGAAATGGCCTCATTGAAGCTAAAGTCGTGCTTACGAGCGCTATCCATAGCCGCAAACCCCTGATTCTCAAGCGTGAAGTCGGCATGTTTTATTGTTCCTTCTTTGTCGGGTTCCTCGCCTTTGCCGTAGCGTAGGATGTTGCCAATCTCCACATTCTTGAATACCGATGTGTAAAAAATGATCGCAGCCTCTGCTTTTCCGGACTGCCCACCCACAAACATAAGCGTCGGGGTGATTTTCTGCTTAATCTTACGATCGCCCATGAACATCACCTGCCATGAAAGACCGTACCTGTCCTGCGTCCATCCATATTTTTCGCTGAAGGGATATTTACCAAGCTCCATGAGTGCCACACCCCCTTCAGAGAGTTTTTCCCATATTGTATCGACTTCCTCCTTAGTACTACAAGCAACAAGAAATGATATAGCTGGAGTGAATTTGAATATCGGTCCGCCGTTAAGTGCAATGAATTCTTGCCCCTCAATCTCAAATTCAGTGGTCATTACCGTTCCCTCTGCTCTTCCTGATGCCTTCGCGCCTGCTTCGCCATAGCGAGTAATATTCATGACCCTGGAATTTTTGAAAACAGAAGTGTAAAATTCCGCCGCTTCTTCTGCCTGATGGTCAAACCATAAGCAGGGATTGATTTTTTGTTTGATGTTCATGTTTGTCATAATTTACTCCTATTATTTTTCCTACTTCTTGCCTTCATTGGCCAGTCGTTTGCGTCTTTCAATTTCCGCTTCACTTGGATTATCAAGCCCAAACGATCCGGTCTTGAGTTCCCCGGCGGGTTCATAGGTAGTGATGATGACACCGGTGGTAGATATCTTGCTATCGGTAAGCTTGAGACTGGCAGGCTTTGTCCCGTCGCTAAATAGCCTTTTTCCCTTCCCTATCGTAACCGGGAAAATCCATAACCGGAACTCATCGATAAGATCATGTTTAAGCAGCGTTTGAATAAGATTGCCGCTGCCGTGCACCTGGATATCTGGACCGGTTTGTTCCTTGAGATTTCTTATTGCCTGCTCCACATTTCCTGTAACAAGTGTGGAATTATTCCAATCCACTTCATCAAGCGTTCTGGAGACAACATACTTCCTGACGCTGTTCAGTTTATCGGCAATCGGATCATCTTTAATGTATGGCCAGTACGCAGCAAAGATTTCATAGGTCTTCCTGCCCAATAATAATTCAGAAGGCTTTGCCATAAATTCGCCCATGACCTGCCCCATCATGTCATCCCAGTAATTGACAGACCATCCGCCATAAGTAAAACCGCCTGCCGGATCTTCCTCTGGTCCCCCTGGCGCCTGCATAACCCCATCAAGCGTTATAAATGTGGTTACAATAAGTTTTCTCATAATCGTTTCTCCTGAGGTTTAAGTATATTCCTCCGACTACTGTTGCATGGGCTCTGGCTCAAGCATGCTCACGCGGTTGCCTTCTGTGTCTATGAATGACACATAAAGTCCGACACCAGGGATACTGTCAGGTTTTCCGAGTACCTGTCCTCCCAGCACTTTTCCGCCTGCTTCTTCCACCATTTTCATCGCCTCCTTGATATCGTCAACTGCAATGACGACTGATGGATACTGCAACAGAGGATCGGTGCTCTCGTAAAAGCCGCCGTTGATTGCGCCGGGTCTCCTGGGAAGACCGGTTTTCTCATCGCTTTCGGTGGTAGCGACCAGCACATACTCGCCCATCTCCTTACCAAGCTGTTCCGTCTTCCAGCCAAAGGCAGTCTCGTAAAAATTCCTCATACGATCCTTATCTTTCGCCGGCATTTCAAAATGTACGACAGGATTCATTTTCATTATATTCCCCCATATAAGATAATTATGTAATTGATGATATAAGGATTTTTCGCGGGTTCATAAATTTCACCCTGAGAGACCAAGTTCTTTCATGGCTTTCTCCTCATCCTGGTGAGCTATGAACATGATGATTTTTGGTTCGGTGTCGGTTTCTTGGACAAAATACGTAACATCAAATTCGATCAGCTTATTCCCGGTCTTTTTGAACGTCGCTCCCCAGTGGACTTTGATCATCGAATATTCATTGCTGATTGGGATTTCGTCCATGGACAGGATTTTTGCGGATGTCTGCCCTACGCTTCTGTAAAATTCCGCAGCCTTGCCCGCCATCCTGGCGAATTCATCTCTTCCCAGCGCGATACTGCCCTTAGGACCTGCTGAAATGAAATGTTCTGCAAACAACGGCACCTGCTTTTCAACATCAAGTGAATTGAATGCTTTTTCGTAATCTGCAAATAGTTTTTTTATAGAATCTCTCATAATATTAGTCCTCCAGTAACTTCTTCAAACTTGCGAACATCATTCTCTCTGGTTCCCGTTTGAGAATTACGCCCCTGTCCTCATATGTTCATTTTGTTAGATTGATTTGTTTTCATCATATTAAAATGCCCCTATTTGGGAAATTGGTTTGAATCGCCTGACAACGATCACACATTTCTATAATATCCACGCCGATAAACCAAACGCCCGGATACGCCGAGAATAGGGCTTCACCGGATAATTTCGGTTAATGCCTGTTCATAAATCACAAGGTCATGAGGGCTATGAAGAATGAATCGGACTTCTTTAATATAAGAGAATCCTTCCAGGAATCCAATGACCGCGTTGAGAGCTACCGCGCTTGCTTTTTCAACTGGGTATCCATAGGCTCCCGTGCTAATCGAAGGAAAAGATATTGTTTTAATCCCGTTTTCGATCGCAACCTTAAGACTATTCTTATAGGAATCTGCAAGCAGTTGCGGTTCTTTATTATTTCCGCCGTGCCAGACAGGACCAACAGTATGTATCACTTTTTTTGCTTTTAGTGCTCCGCCTGTTGTGATTACTGCCTGACCTGATGGCAATCCATCAGGATATCTCTTGCGTATTATTTTGCATTCTTTCAAAATATCAGGCCCGCCCTTCCTGTGAATTGCGCCGTCCACCCCGCCACCGCCCATAAGGTCCGGGTTGGCGGCATTGACAATAGCTTCAGTTTCCTGTTCTGTGATATCCCCGCATATGAGGATCAGTCTGGTGTTTCCAATTAGCGTTTGCATAATAGGAGAAAAAGCACTCATATCGCTTCTTTTCCTCTTTCTCCGGTTCTTATACGAATTATTTCTTCTACCGGCAGGATAAAAATCTTACCATCACCAATATTTCCTGTCTTTCCGGATTCACAGATTATTTCTATGACCTTTTCCACAGCAGCATCATCCACAACAAGTTCAATTTTGGTCTTGGCAAGCATATCCACCCTGTATTCCTGAGTACGGTATTGTAATACAACTCCTTTTTGACGTCCGCGCCCTTTTACTTCGTAGGTGGTTAGACCTATAAAACCAGCGGTTGCCAGTGCTTTCTTGATTTCCCCTAGTTTTTCTGACCTGATTATTGCTTCAATTTTTTTCATGAGATCACCAGCCTGTTTTGCTTAAGCTATCCTTCTTTTTAAACATATGCCTTCTCTCCATGCTGAGTAATATCAAGACCTTCTACCTCTTCATCATCGCGGACACGAAGACCCATGGTTGCATTGAGTATCTTTAATATAATAACTGTCATTACAAATGAATAAACGCCAGTCACGACAATGGCTACAATTTGCGATATTATCAGACTGGAGCTACCAAAAACCAGACCATTTGCTCCGGCAGAATTAATCGCAATCGATGCGAAAATCCCGGTAGCAAGGACACCCCATGCGCTTCCCACACCATGACATGCAAATACATCAAGTGAGTCGTCGATATTGGTTTTGTGGTTCTTGAAGTGCATTGCAAAATAGCATAAGATCCCGGCTGCGCCGCCTATGATTATTGCTGCAAGCGGCCCCACATATCCTGATGCCGGTGTAATTGCAGCAAGACCTGCGACTCCGCCTGTGACAATTCCAAGGGCATTTGGTTTTCCGCCATGCTTCCAGCTTACTGCCATCCAGGTGAGCGCTCCTGCGGCTGCGGATGTATTTGTCGCGATGAAAGCATTTGCGGCAAGGCTTCCAGCAGAAACTGCACTTCCCGCGTTGAACCCGAACCAGCCAAACCACAGAAGGATTCCGCCCAGTATTGTCATCGGGACATTATGCGGCGCCATGTTTTCGCTCTTAAAACCAATGCGTTTCCCGATGATGATCGCTGCAGCAAGCGCTGATAACCCTGCGCTTGTATGTACAACAAGACCGCCTGCGAAATCAAGGGCGCCAAGTTCCCGCAGCCAACCCCCTGTTCCCCAGACCCAATGCGCTATTGGATCATATACGATTGTAGTCCAGATGAGAGTGAAAACAATAAAGGTGCTGAATTTCATCCGGTCAGCAAAAGCGCCAGTGATGAGGACCGGGGTTATGATTGCGAACATCGCCTGGTATATCATGAATACGGATGCCGGTATCGTAGGGGCATAATCAGCATTGGTAGCGGCTCCAACACCATTTAGCCCGACCCACTGGAGCCCGCCAATCAGGCCTTGCCCGCCAACGTCCGGACCGAATGCAAGACTGTACCCTAAAAGTATCCACTGGATGCTGATAAGTGCAAGAACGATGAAGCTTTGTGTGATAATTGAAAGTACGTTCTTTTTCCGTACCATCCCACCGTAAAAAAGACCGACGGCGGGGGTCATGAGCATGACAAGGGCGGTTGAAATGAGTACCCAGACGGTATCTGCACCGTTGATGGGGCTATCAATGGATTCTGCGGCGAGGGCGGGTATTGAAAATAACAACACGAGGATGATGAACACAATGAGCTGTTTTATCATATATTGAACCTCAAATCTTTACAAGGCAAAAGGCAATCCACTGAAGATTTTATTGTATATAAAAGTAACCCAAATATTTTTTCCAGTGTTTTATTCATTATTCAGGAATTTCTTAATAACAGACTCAACCTGACATTCAACAGATGCGAGTTCATCTCCGGCATCTATTATCACAAACCTTTCAGGTTCTCTTTCTGCAAGTTTTAGAAAATTTCCCTGAACTGTCTTTAAGAACTCAATCTTTTCGAATTTTGTTTTTTCTCCGCGAACACCGCATCTTGTTACAGCAATGGCTGGATCGATAGTGAAAAGAATGGTCAGATCGGGAATGATTGTCCAGCCTTTGTGGATACCTATAACAAATTCCATCGCATCATCGAAAATATTAGATAGAGTTGCACCCTGATATGCATACCTGCTGTCAGAATATCGGTCTGATATTACGTTCTTTCCTTCTTCAATAGCAGGTTTTATTACCCTGGCAATATGTTCGGCATGGTCTGCCACAAACAGGAAAAGTTCCGCAAGAGGGTCAGTATCAGATTCAATCGATGTTTTCACTGCTTTTCCAATCCAGTTATGAGTGGGTTCCCGTGTGAAAACAACTTCTGGAAATTTATTTTTAAGCATATTTGCAATACTTGATTTTCCTGTGCCGTCAATCCCTTCAAGAGTGATTAATTTTCCTTTTGGTACCATTTACTACCTATATCCTGGTAAATAATGAAAAAGCTTATGCATTTCTCAAATTTATTTACCAATGGGAAAGTGAAAATCATGGATATTCAAACCACAACACAAACAGAATTGATCGATATAACTGACCGGGTTCGTACAGCAGTACGGGAAAGTGGGGTAAAGGATGGTATTTGCGTCATCTCCACGCGCCACAGCACAGGCAGTATAATAATCAACGAGAACGAACGCGGGCTCAGGAATGATATATTGGAGATGTTAGAAAACCTTGTTCTGGAAAACAAAAGCTACGCCCATAACCAGATAGATAATAATGCACACGCACACCTGCGTGCCGTGCTTCTGGGAATGAGCGAAACAATCCCGGTCGAAGATGGGCATCCTGTGCTTGGCACATGGCAAAGCATTTTCTTCGTCGAACTTGACGGCCCCCGCAAGCGCACTGTAAATATAAAAATAATGGAAAGCTAGAAAGTTTCCAGCTCTCCCCTTGTAGTCATATCGGTGATCTTTGTAATATCGTTGAGCCATTTATCAATTATAACTTCAGACTCGGATTTGATGGCTTTCATATTGGCGCCATCCTGCGGTATTATCTGGGCGCTTGCGATCAATGGCTCATCGATCGGATGACCGATCTGGGAAAGAATCCTGATATACGCATCTTCGATGCCAGGGACATTTGCTGCAATATCCTTGGCAATCTGGTTAGAAAGAAGGTTGTATAGTTTTCCTACATGGTTTATTGGATTCTTCCCGCTTGTGGCTTCCATGCTCATGGGCCTGTTGGGCGTGATCAGGCCGTTGCACCTGTTGCCGCGCCCGACTGAGCCATCGTCACCCATTTCAGCAGAAGTTCCTGTAACTGTCAGGTAAATCGAGCCTGTTTTTTCATCATCACCCGTATTTATGAAGACTTCTACCTCGCGGTCGGTATATTCTTCAGCAAGGTCGCATATTTTGTCGCGGAGTTCATCCTTTATATTGAAGTAATGTGAATTGTCATCAATATGTTTGCCTATCATGGCGCATGCTACTGTGAGGGTTATTTTTTCATTCTTCCTCATACCCATGACCTTGATGTCTGTTCCGATGGCGGGAAGATCCTTCTTGAAATTCAAGACCATCTGGCGTTCGGTATTATAAACTATATTCTCCACTTCTGAAAACGGGGCATGGCCTACACCAAAAGATGTATCGTTGGCCATTGGCGCTTTCCTGCGATTAAAAACACTCTGGAGGTCTGTTGAGCCCGTACCAAGTTTACAATCTATGATAATATCATGTTCCGAATCAATATCAGGAAGAGTGGTTTTAAGATAATTCTTTGCAGCTCTTATTGCTGTGGTATCTGTGGCTATTTTTGTATCTTTAAATTCTTTTGTTGCCCTTCCAACAAGCAATACATAGATAGGTGAGATCAATTCCCCGCCCCGGCATTCAGGGCAGGAACGCCCGGCTACGACCTCGACCTGGTCTGTATTATGATGAAGGATTGTGCCGCATTTTTTGATATATTCATTGCAAAGCGCCCTGCTTACCGATTCTGCAAAACCGTCAGCCATGCTGTCCGGGTGCCCTACACCTTTTCGTTCTACTATTTCAATCTCCTGTTTTTCAATTGGAGTCTGTGTGATTTTTTCCACGCGAATGTTTCTTGCCATTTAATTACCTCAAAAGGTTTTCTTCAAATGATGCTATTTACCATATAATAACTTTTTGTTTATGTAAATCTATTTATTCATGTTAATTTAATGCTGGATAATAAATTTACAGAAAAATGAAAGAAATGACTTCTTTACCGGAAACTACAAAAACGCTCCTTAAAAAACATGGTTATCACCTTGCTGGAACCCACAGCGCTGTGAAAACATGCCTGTGGCTCAACAAAAGTATCCGTAATACGGGAGCATGTTATAAATCAAAGTTCTATGGGATGACATCCCACAGGTGTATACAGATGACTCCCACGCTTGTCTGCAACCACAGGTGCCTTCACTGCTGGCGGGCGGTCGAAGTACCAGTAGAAGTACCCCCTGTATGGGATTCGCCCGAAGATATTGTAAAGGGAGTTTTTAATGAACACCGCAGGCTTGTTTCAGGTTATGGCGGTTCGGAATTCATGGATAAAACAAGGTGGAAAGAGGCATTTTCCCCGAAACACGTAGCAATTTCGTTATCAGGCGAGCCAACAATGTATCCCTATCTTCCTGAATTGATAAAAGAGTTCCATAAAAATGATCTGACCACTTTTGTGGTCACAAACGGCACGATCCCTGACATGGTAAAAAAAATAAAACCCACGCAGCTTTATATAAGCCTTAATGCGCCGGATGAAAATACATATGAAAAAGCATGTTCCCCAATCGGGAATAGCTGGGAAAACATAAAGCAGTCTCTTGAAATCCTGAAGCGTCCGGGCACAAGGACGGCCATCAGGATAACCCTGACAAAAGGAGTGAATATGGTGGACCCGAGAGGTTACGCGCGGCTTATAGAACTTGCCCGGCCTGATTATGTAGAATTGAAAGCATATATGCATCTTGGTTTTTCAAGAAAGCGGCTTTCTCAGGATAATATGCCTTCACATGAGGAGGTTCTTGGTTTTTCAAAACAGGTTGCACAGGCGCTTGAATATTGTATTGCAGATGATTCGAGTGGAAGCCGGGTAGTGCTGCTATCGAAGGATGGCAGGAAACAAAATATATAACAAAATGCTTATGTGCTTTATATGCTTATTATCATCAGAATATGACTGAAGGAGAGGATAAGGTAATTCCGGAAGAGGATATACTCGGAGAACCAATTGAGATCCTGGTAAATCTTGCCAAAAATGGTGAAATCGACCCCTGGAATATCAACATCGTTGAACTTACGGACAAATTCTTAAAGATGGTAGACAATATTGAGAAAATGGATCTTCGCGTTTCGGGGCGAACTCTCCTTTACGCTTCGATATTGCTGCGCATGAAATCAAATGCACTGGTTGAAGTGGAAGAGCCTCAGGAGGAGATAGATATTGAGTCGGATAATTTTGAAATAAGCGATTATCCTGTACCTTCCATGCCCCTTCGCCGTTATTCGAAAAGACCGGTGACGCTTGAAGAATTACTGACTGAGCTAAAGAAGGCAGAAGCATTTGAAAAAAAGAGGCTTAATCGGGTTGACAATAAAAAAGATGAGATCAGGGCTACTCTTGAGGATGTTCTTTCAGTGGCCCACGAAGAAGATATAGAAAGCAGGATTGGGAAGATGAGATTAATATTAAATGAATTATTGGAAAAACAAAAATCTATTAAATTTTCGGAACTGTCCTCTCCCCTTGACAGGGCAGGGATGTTAATGGCTTATCTTGCGATTTTATTCCTTGCTACAAGAAAGGAGATATGGATTGAACAGGAAGAATTCTTTGGTGAAATTTTCATAAGCAGGGTGGCATCATGAGCAGGGATAAGGAGATACTGGAAGCTGCGCTTTTTGCGTCCGGTGAGCCCCTTCATATCGGGCAGCTTAAAAACCTGGTGCGGGGAAAGAATGTCAGGGAACTGCTCCGGCAACTGGCAGATGAATATATAGCGCACGATAGTGCTATTGAGATAAAGGAAATGGATGACAGGTTCATAATGCAGGTAAAACCGGAATTTGCTGACAGGGTAAGGTCAATAGCGCCTAAAGAGCTGCGCTCGCCGGTTCTGCGGACACTTGCCATGATAGCATATCACCAGCCCATAACAGTAGCAGAACTTGTTGACAGGAGAGGTCCTGCGACCTATGATCATGTGAGGGAACTTGAAGAAAGCGGTTTTATCTCAGCAGTCCAGCAGGGAAGAACGCGGCTTCTTGCGACTACGCAGAGATTTGCGGAGTATTTTAACCTTGAATCAGGCGATCCTGAAGCTATAAAAAGAAAGATCATAGAGCTTGCCAGGGAACAGAAAATGGGTCTTGACAAATGGCTCGGAAAGCAGGGGATCGGTGTAAGTCCCATGTATGAATCTTTGATGGAGCTTTGTGGTATAGCAGAATATACTGTGATCAATCCGTATACACCTACGGAAGAGGAGCATGACCGCATACAGGAAATGGGTGTTCTTGTAATTTCAAAAGGATATAAGGAAAGGGTGAGCAATATTTTTGACGGAAGGATAATCGAGATCCAGGCAACAACTTTTGAAGATATTATCAACTCCATTAATATCCTTGCAGAATACGGAAGCAAAAGAAAAGTAAAGGAAAGCATTGAATACATTTCTGAACTAAAGGCTCAGTATATCGATAAATCCAATTTCATAACTGCAAAAGTCATGCCCCAGACAGAAATGGTCTCGCGTATGATCAATGAAATGGGCCTGGGGATTTCAGCGGATGGCATAAAGATAGCGCCGGATTATGGTACATCGAGCGAAGGAAAGGAGATCGGAGGGGGGGCCGATATTCTGATACCCACTCATAAAAAGGCAGAAATGGATGTGGTGAAGAGGGTCTGCCAGAGGTATGATGCTGTGATCGAGGGATTGAACATTAAGAAAGGCAACTGCTTATGATTTACTTAATATAATTATTAACATTAACAACCGACAACTTTACAGCACCGGTCAGAAAAAGTATATATAGTAATGTTTTATAGTATTACTATCAGAATTCTGATATTAGGTAAAGTGGAGGGATTATATGAGTAAGAGATACATATTCGGTATTTTAGTTGCTACACTTATTGTCTGGGGTGTTGTTGGCTTCAACGCAGTAAATGCAACTTCTGAGGAAACTACAGTGAATCAAATTGATGAAAATACACAACAAATTGATGACAATGAATTTAGCACAGATAACGGGATGATGAATGTTCATGGGAAAATGAAAGAAGACCCGATTCATGCAAATGCGCATAGAATGCTTATGGAAGGCAGGCAAATCTTTCGCTTTGACACTTTCGGTGACGAGGCATTCTGGGGTGACACTCTTAAAATACACCAGGCCATTGCAGGCGAAGCAAACGGAGGGGTGGGGCCTGGCGTCAGCCCGAAGACCGCACTGGACGTGGGCTTAAAAGTTGATGTGGATGCGCTTCCCAGGGACCTGGTCGAAGACCTTGAAAAAGGAAATGTAAATCTTGATGATCCGGCTACAACGCTTGCTTTAATCAAACTCAACGCAGTTGTTGGTATTAACGGTTCATTTGATAATGACGGGAAACTCACGACTGTTGGGATTACATGTGCTGTTTGCCACTCAACAGTGGATGATTCGTTTGCTCCAGGCATCGGGCGAAGGCTGGACGGCTGGGCAAACCATGATCTCAATGTAGGCGCAATTGTAAATCTTTCTCCTGATCTTACTCTGGTAGCCAATCTTCTGAACGTTTCAGAACCTACAGTAAGAACAGTGCTTAACAGCTGGGGTCCCGGGAAATTCGATGCAGAACTGTTCCTGGATGGCAAAGCGTTTAATCCCCAGCAGATGACCGATGGCGTTGTAACAGGGACGAACGTATCAGGTGCTACTTTGATCCCGAACGCTTTCGGACTGGCAGGGTTCAACCAGCATACATGGACAGGCGCATGGGGTTCGGTCCCGTACTGGAACGCTTTTGTCGCCAATCTTGAAATGCACGGGAAAGGAGTGTTCTATGATCCCAGGTTGAATGACTCAACCAGGTTCCCGATAGCTGCTGCCAACGGATTTGGGAACGTGCGAACCGATCCTGATAGTGACCTGATCACGTCTAAACTTCCGGCCCTTCAGTTCTATCAACTGGCCATTCCATCGCCTGTGCCGAAGCCTGGCATAGACTTTGATAAGGAAGCTGCAGAGCGCGGAGATGAACTCTTCAGCGGAAAGGCGCAATGCAACAACTGCCATGTAGAACCGCTCTGGACCGAGCCAGGATGGAACCTGCATAAGCCATCTGAAATCGGTATAGACAGTTTCCAGGCAGACCGGGCGCCGGACGGAGTATATAAGACCATGAACCTCGCAGGTGTGTTTGTGCGCGAGAACGGTTTATTCATGAAGCCTGAGAACAAGGGCGGCTTCTATCATGATGGGCGCTTCAAGACATTGCTGGATGTAGTGGATCATTATAACACCTTCTTTAATCTGAACCTGACAGCCCAGGAAAAGGGAGACCTGGTGGAGTATGTAAAATCACTTTCAGCAGGTACTGTCAGCACACACACTAATATTATCAAGAACCCCGGGTTTGAATCCGGTACTGCTTCCTGGAACTTCTATACAAATGGAACCGGGACATTCACTACAGGCCCACCAGCCTCTGAGGGATCTAATTCTGCAAATATTGTTCTGAATAGTGGGGGTACGAATGTCCAATTATATCAGAAGGGGATACCACTGGAACCAAACACACGCTATCGGCTGACTTTTTCAGCATATTCGACGTCCGGACATGATCTTAGTGTGAATTTAATTAAGCACGGTTCACCATATACCAACTACGGTTTATCCTACAGGGCAAATCTTGGCACGAGCTGGCAGTCTTTTACGACTGAATTTGATACGACTGGTTTTGCAGGTGCGGTAACCGATGGACGTTTAATGTTCTGGCTTGCACCATTTGCGAAAGCAGGAGACAAGTACTTCATTGATAATGTGCAACTGGAGAAGATCTGATAAAAGAAATAAACAATATGAATTTACCTGAGAGCATGTCTGAATATTTATTCTGGACAGGATTAATTTCCATCCTGTAAATCCTGTAATCCTGTCCAAAAATGCCTCTGAATACTCACTCATAACCAATTATGTGCATCGAATCGGTGTGAAAACCAAATGTAGGTCAAATTTTCAGACAGGCTCTAAGAGAGATTGAAAAGAATTATATGGTAATGGAGTATATTAGTAAATCAGCCCTTGGTGGGGTTGAAACTCGAGCTGAGTAAATAAAATTTCTGACCTGAGTTTGTCTGTATGACTTTGGTTATGATGACTTTTAAGAAAAATATTGGGAGGAAAAAGTATGAAATGGAATAGGGACAGAATAAAATATATAGCATGCGCAATCGTGATGCTGATTGTTGCATCCAGCATTGGCTTCGCGGTGCCGCAACAGAGCGATGACCCTGCAAAAGTGGATGGAAAATATAATCGATCGCCTGATGATATTATAATTCCGGGAACAGGCAAGATCGTTAAAAAAGCCGACCTTGAGAAAAACATTGTAATAAAAACCGGAAAATTCAAGCAACCCGAGGAAAAAAATAAGAGTTCTTTTGGCAGCGATATGGTCGAAGTAATAAAGAACAATAAGTTAATCGATGAAAACCAGCATGATACTGCATTAAGCGTAACATGCGAGAATGGGGAATGCACTTACCAACTCATTAAGCTTGGTGAGATTCCAACTACGACAGTGCACGTGGAAACAGTAAACTATGCCGTTGAACAGGCATATTCATGGATACCAGATCCAACCAACAAGCCAAATTGGAATTTCGGCACATTCATGAAAGTTCCAGGGAACCACCTAACAAAGGAAGCCAGTTTAGCGCCTATTTTGGCTCATTAGTTGGCGCCACGACCATATTACAGCCCGTAATAGAATGGGGACAGACAGGATACCAATATTGGGTTATGAACCCGGTCTTTGTATGGACTGACCGAAGTATCTACGTTAACGGCACCAGAATAAGAGTGCCGGTTAGTAATTGGATCCAAGGGGGAGTGTTTACTTATAGTCCTCACTGGTGGATGCTATGGACGGCTGACAAAGGACCATCGGGTACCGCATCGCCTGCTCTTGCGAGTTCGGGGATATACATATACGATGGGGAGGCTATCGGAGTCACATCGTCGCAGCTAGAGGTTTATGACTTAAATTATTGCAACCAGTACCCGGGACCCGCTACAATTTTAACAGGGTTTAGTGATGCATTTGAACCCTCATGGGTGGCGCAGCAGCTAGTTACCGGGTGCGGTCTGGGTGTCCAGATCGATTCATCCGATAGTGTAACCCTTGAGACTGGAAATTGATTCTACGATTTCTATTTTTATTTTTTCTATAAGAGCTTGTCTGGATATTTTCATAACTGATAACGATTTTTCCCAATCGCCAACAGTGGCTATTTAAGTTTCCAATTGTCGAAATACTTATATTTTCAGACAAGCAGGATCTCTAACAACTTTTGACCCTTTTCTTCTATCACATTAAGTTTATCCTTTACCTCTGATTTTTTAAGATATATTTCATGTCTTCCACCATATTCATCTTCCGATTTAAGAGACAGTTCTTCGCCCGAAGGACTGTGTTTTTTTATCTCTGCTACCGTAGGAGCGAATATTGATGCAACCTTCTGCATAAGCTCAAAAACAAGTTTCTCCTCAAAAATATCCTTTTCTTCCAGGAATATGGTCTCTAACTTTTGTTTCTTGAGATAAAGATCATTTGTCTTCTCGGCAATTTTTTTCCCGAATTCCTGAAGTCTTAACATATTTAATTCATTTTTCAATTCAGGAACAGCATTAACGCTCGTCTCTACACCATTCTCCTCTGTATAGGACACATCAACTGAAAATTCTTCTGTTAAAATCATTTTCAGTCTGAATTGTTCAGCCCTGGCGCCGTATCTTTTCCTGAAAACGACTTCAAGCTCTTTATCTGAGAGAATAAGATCACTGAGAAGAAAAAAATCGATGTTCACATTATCAGGCACAAGTTCTTTTTTAAGGAAAGATTTTTTCATCCTTGCAGGTATTTCTATACCTTTTACAAAATCATGAGCCCTTACATGACTTTTCCAGAACCCGGATTCTGGTGATGCAATGTAAAAAAGGCAGGAAATTCCACTTTCATAGTCTACCTGTACGTTTGCAGAGTAACCTTTTTCTATAAGTTTGATAGTATATTTTTTGCCTGTCGCAGGTATGGGATCGTAGATAAAGAAGGTCTCCAGTAATTTCCTGTTCTCCTCGTTTGCCTCCTCAATCTTTTTTTCAAGCTGCGCGATCTCCCTGGATATTTCATCCGAGAACTTTGTCTTGCCTTCTTCTATCAATGTTTTCAAATATTCTTTGCTCCTGTCTGCATATTTAACGATCGTCTCCTGCTCTTTACTCCTGGTAACCGCTCCCTCAATCGCGTTCTCAACTGCAAGGATAAAGTTATCCATCTCATCTGTAACAGAATTCTTAAGTCTTCTCCTGTCTATTATCGTTTCTTTGAGATCAAAAACAGCATTTTCAAATTTTATAGTCTTAACACCTGTATCTACAAAACTGTTCAGCAGTCTCAGGAAGTCTATTTGCATCCGGAATTCAGTCGAATCCCCATAAAGAAATCTCATCAAGCACCTCTATTATCTCAACATTTATATCCATTTCTTTTTCCTGAAATAAACCAGCATTGAAATCCCTACACAGGTCATTACGATCCAGACAGCAGGATAACCCCAGCGCCACCTGAGTTCAGGCATAAATTCAAAATTCATCCCATAAACACCGGCTATAAAAGTCAGGGGAATAAATATTGTTGCAATTATCGTTAAAACCTTCATTATCTCGTTCATTTTATTGCTGATACTTGAAAGATAAACATCAAGCATACCCGATAGCACATCCCTGTAGGTCTCTATTGTATCAATCACCTGGATTGTGTGATCATAAACATCTTTAAGATATATGCGCGTCTGTTCCTGGATTAAAGCAGAATCGGATCTTTCAAGGGCACTGAGAACATCTCTTAAAGGCCACACCGACTTACGCAGGGAGATCATCTTTCTTTTTAAACAATGAATTCCATGTAATGTTGCAGGTTTTGGATTGGTAATCATTGTTTCTTCAACATCTTCGATATTCTCACCCAATTTTTCAAGAATTGAAAAATAACTGTCAACTATGAAATCCACCAGGCTATATGAAAGATAATCTGCTCCCATCTTCCTGGTACGGCCTTTACCAGTCCGGATTCTTTCTCTTATAGGATCGAAAATATTACCTTCTTTTTCCTGGAACGAAATTACAAAATTATGCCCAAAAATTATACTGATCTGTTCTATGTCTATATTGTGTGTTTTTTCATTATAATAGAGCATCTTTAAGACAATATAGATATGTGTCTCAAAATCCTCTATCTTGGGGCGCTGCTCTGTATTCAGGATGTCTTCAAGCAGAAGGGGATGGAAGCCAAATTTGTTTCCTATCTTTTCAATTATATCAACCTGGTGAAGGCCATCAATATTTATCCATGTGGTCGTTGGCTTGTCTTTGAAGGGAAAACACTCCTCAATTGTCCTGGCCTCTTTTTCCTCAAATTGATTTTCATCATAATCAAGTATCCTGATCCTTACATGTTCAGATTTTTTCTCCCCGATATGGATCAATGACCCTGGCGGAAGACCTGTTTTGACCGACCTTTTTTTCTTAGGCATTTTTAATCATCTTCAAAAATAAATAACTCCTCAATTTTCGATTTCAGCGCCTTTGCAACATCATGCGCTAACTTCAGCGACGGATTGTACTTTCCCTGCTCAAGAAAAACAATGGTCTCACGCCTGACCCCGACTTGTTGTGCAAGCTTTTCCTGAGTCAGGTCATATTTTGCGCGGAATTCCTTGATGCGGGTTTTCATCATATATCGCCTTTTTTGTGGAAATAAAATGCAAATAACGCATATTGTCCTCGTTCATCGACAAGAATAACTGTTGGTTTTGATTTTGTTGATTGATATATCGTTCTTACCAGCATAGTGGCCCAAATAGCAATAAAGAGTGACAGATGCTGATTTGATGTATTTTGAAGCCAACGCGCAAAAAAAATTAACACCAAAAAAATAAAAAAACCCGCTTCAAACAAAATATCTTTATCGGTTCTGAATTTCACTGCGCATCCCCTTTCTTTCAAAATATTGAATAAGCACAAACGGGATGGCAAGCACTGCCGCGCCAATTATCGAAAGAAGTTTCATTACATATCCTCTTTTTTCTCAAAATACCAATTGAATGCGCTGAATGTGAACACCATGAAGAAAAAGACAATGCTTAAAGCACCCCGAATATCCAGGTTTACGTTAACCTTATCCGCAAACATCAATACCGTTGTCAGAACTAACGTGGCAAACCAGGAGCCTGCAAGCGCGCGATACATTACTTTTCTTGTTCTTTCATCCTGC
Organism: Candidatus Methanoperedens sp.; assembly: GCA_012026795.1. Classification (NCBI taxonomy): domain Archaea; kingdom Methanobacteriati; phylum Methanobacteriota; class Methanomicrobia; order Methanosarcinales; family Candidatus Methanoperedentaceae; genus Candidatus Methanoperedens; species Candidatus Methanoperedens sp. Next base: position 32,012 of record VEPM01000012.1, on the reverse strand, counting down.
TCTACTCCCTCGCCATACTTGAAATGCCTGTACAGGCTTGTGAATAGCATCGATAACCCAACCGCGAATATGCCTGACAGTATGCCGGAACTTACGCTGCCCGGATAATTGCTCAATATCATTCCAAGCGCAAGAAAGCCCACAGCAACTGCAATGCTTATTTTATTTTCTTTTTTCATAATATCATCTTTGTTGCGTAGTTCTAACTTAATGTTATATATTTATAACATTTACTTAAAGCTTTCTATTGTCGATCCGATCATCCCTTTTTGTTCCTGTGTGAGAAAAGGAGATAAAGTAGTTCATGTCAGGCAAGTTTTGTCTGCTGCGACTTTGCCTTTAATCCGTCAAGGTCGATCAGGTCTTTAATAATATCTATAAGGACTTTGTTCCCAAGAAGTTGTATCTCACTTATGTCCCCGTTCATCTCAAAAGCCGGATCATCTACTGGAATTTTTATGCGTGTTACGGCCGTGCGGTGTTCATTGAGGAGGGCATCCTTTGACTCCTTTACTGTGTCGGTCTTTCGCGCTTCGATACCCAGCAATTCAAGCTCATATTTGAAAGACGGGCGGTGGAAAAGTGAAGAAAGAATAAATACTGCAATTTCTAACCTTTTTGAAATATCAATATCTTTCAAATGCTCTTTCACAATACTATAAACATCACGTTTCATACCGGGTTTTAAAATATATACTTTTGATGGCGGTATGTCGAGCTCTTCCACGTAACCGATTTCATGCAAAGCCCGAAGATATCCTGTAAGTATCAGCCTGTGCTGGTCGTATCCGTTCTTTTTCAATTCCCTTGCTATGCTGCTGATTGACATCTGCTTATTTGCCATCACTTTTGTAAGGATATTGTAATATTCTGACATGAACAAATTAGATTTGGTAACAAACCTGATATACGTTTGGGTGTCAAACATCATTATCATAGAATATTAACTTATATAAATCAAAAATAGTCGATAGATCTCACTTCTTTCAAGTTCTCCTCACATAAAGCTTACAGTTCCACGGATCACTCCCCGACTTTTCTCACAACTACCGACCCATCCTTCATCCTGACAAGTCTCTCCTTAACTATCCCGTATTTATGATAGCTCATAGCTTCGACATGACCAATGCCCAGATTTTTCATAATCAGTTTAGCATCTTCCTGCGCTATGTCAAGTTCTTCTACCGGAGGCGAAACATTGACTTTTTTCTTTGATAAGATCGCCCCATCCTTCATACTGGCCCCTGCGTATCCCTTTGCATCATTTAAAATAAGTATGCCCTTCTTCATATACGCCCCGGCAAATTCACCTGCTGCTCCTTCAATAATTATAAGACCGCCATCAAGATGCGCGCCAGTATTCATGCCTGCATCTCCTGTGATATGGATCTTGCCTTTTTGCATCAAAAGCCCTGTTCCATTATATGCCTCACCCTCAACTGTGATTGCAGCTTCGCAGTTGCATCTTGCAGCTATTGTTCCTCGCATGATTCCATCATCGAGTAGCAGATGTTTTTTTCGCAAATCATATTTGTTCTTGATAAGCACATCCTTCCCTGTTCCATTGCACAGGATATCCGTAATAGACCGAAACTTCCTGTAACCTGGTTCATCCGATACCGCCTCTATTACATTTCCAGTGGGCTGCTCCACATTTCCTTTAATATATATGGTTCCTGAAACCATGCCCATCCCCATTTCTGATGAGACATCCCCATCGATATAGAGTTTTCCTGCACTTTCAATAGCTCCCGTCCCTCCGAAATGCCTGAGGTTCACTCCCATGCTGTAACCCAGACCTTTGCCTGCATTACCTGAAATATGCACCTCCTTCCCTTTCCTCAACTCATTTACAAGGTCAAAATAAGTGTAACTCGTACCAGCCTGGGAAGGGATGATTGTCCCCGGACGGATTTTATTATTCTGCCATGTGAAATTGTATGTGTAATCGCACAGGTTATCGATGCGGTCTTTTAAAGCCAGGAACATAGGATTCGAACTGTTGACCTATCTTAAAAATACTTTGTATTGCAGATCATACAAGTTTCTTAGGGTCAAGAACTCCTGTCAGCACTGCTGTAACCTTAACGGTTCCTTCGAGGGATTCATCAATTTTTGCGCCCCACACGATTCGTCCTGTATTTGGCGCCTTCTGGAGAATGATCTCACCTGCTTGCGTTACTTCACCCAGTGTCATGTCTTCGCCGCCTGTAATATGAATAAGTACACCATATGTCCCTGAAATATCAGATACATCAAGAAGCGGCGATGCAAGAGCCAGTTCAACTGCTTTCTGTATGCGTTTCTCCCCTTGCGCCTGCCCTATCCCGACAGCTGATATTCCTCCGCGCTCAACTATGCTTCGAAGGTCTGAATAATCAAGGTTCACAAGACTTGCATTTGTAATTGTTTCAGAGATATTCTTTATGAACGCACCCACAAACTCATTCGCTACGGCAAAACCTTCTCGTAAAGGCAAAGATCCGGCAATATCCCTCAACCTTGAATTATCTATCACGACCAGGGAATCGCAATTATTGGCAAGGGATTTAATTCCGCTGATAGCTTTCTTTCTCCGTGAAAGTTCATAACTGAATGGCATCATGACGCATCCTATGGTCAATATCCCTGCTTCCTGTGTTGCCTCAGCAACTATATGCGCAGCGCCTGTGCCTGTACCTCCACCCATTCCCGCTATAATGAATATCAGTGTTGAACCAGCAAGTTCCTTTTTTATTTCCTTTATGCTTTTTCTTGCCGCTTCTGTACCTCTTTCTGCATAACCGCCGCACCCTTTTCCCCCATAAGCCTCTTCTCCCATTATGATCTTTACATCGGCTTTCACTTCTAATAAATGAGGAGCATCAGTATCCGCTGAGATAATTTTGATTCCTGCTATCTCTTTTTGGGCTATCCATGAGACTATGTTACAGCCCGCTCCACCAAGACCAATGATCGCTACTGTGGGTTTTGCTGCTTTTGCCAGCTCTGATATTCTTGAATCAAGTGTCATGAAAATCTCCTCCGGAAATGTTATCTTTGTACCTTAATTATTAACCTTTTTATCTCTGTATTAAGATATATAGTTAACCAATGGATATGCTTCAGAAAAAATTTATATAATAAGCAGTACAATCAATAGATTGGAGGTTAGAAATAATGTTTAACACACATAGATTTAGAAAGTGCTCGAGTTGCGATGGCAAGGGGTGGAGATACAAACCTGCTTATGCCCAGCTTGTTAAATGGCTGGGTTCACCAGCTAAGAAGCGTTGTGAAATGTGCAGTGGCTTAGGGGCTATATAAGTCCATCTCAAAAATCTCCTCTTTTTTCCAGTTCCAGTATTAATATTCACATCTTTGCGCTCTTCGCGAGCTTTGCAGTGTATGATTTTTTCCACGATATCCTTTCTTCGCCTGAATATATATACAGGTCAGGTTTCCTTACAAATGCCACGAGAGTCATCCCGACCATTTTTGAAAGCCGAACTCCGGTACTTAAAGGCGCAGCCTTGCTCACAACGATAGGAATCCCGGCACGCGCCGCCTTTGCCACCATCCCGCCTGAAAGCCTTCCGGTGGTTACAAGGGCGCAATTCGAAAGGTCTCTACCTGAAAGTAGCGCTGCTCCGGCAGCTTTGTCAACGGAACACGCCCTGCTGACATCCTCAGAAAACGATACGATATCGCCTCCTTCAGTGCAAATAAGCGAGGAATGCGTGCCGCCAGTCCGTCTCCATATTTTCCCCTGCTCTTTTATTTGCTCGATAGCATTCAGCAGCACTTCTTTTTTCATCCGGACGCTTGATGATATGGATTCAATCCCTTCCCATGAAGACTTGATGCCTATGCAGCCTGAGCTTCTGACTTCCTTCCATAGTTCAAGCTCACCGGCATCAATTGTGCTTTCGCAAAAAACGGTATTTTCCTGTACATTTATTGAACGTATATCCCCGATTCCCTTAAGCACACCCTCACATACAAGAAACCCGGCAGCAAGTTCACGAAGTTTTCCCGGAAGGGCAAGAAGGGTAACGAGGTGGCGCCCGTTCAGCATGATCTTTATGCTTTCTTCTTCCACAACATCCAGCTCGAGTTCTTTTCTATCTGATCCGGAAATTTCCATACACTTTGTCAAAATATATGGGGCAGAAGGATCATGCGCCTCATCCTTCCAGTAACTTGTCCATTTTCCTGCTTTTTCAGCGTGCCAGTTAGCTTTCATTCGCATGCTAAAAGTGCAGTAATGTATAAACGTATTTCCTATTTATCTCACACGAGATGTAATTATTATAAGTCCTTGACATTATTTTTCTTAGATATTATTCTACAACCTTATATCGTATAATAGTTTTAAAACCCTCTAAAAATAACTGAACTGACAAGAAGCTGGCTGACTTACGCCAAGAATTCTGGCGGTTTCTTCCCGTTTTAATCCATGGATTTGATCTTAGATTTCTTCTGCCTGCTCTTTTGTCCATCTTTGAATCAATGAATCAATCATTACACATTCGGTTTGAAAACCATCATTTACATCCTGCCATGGTGGAATCGCCAAAATTCCCTGATTCTTGATTCCATTCCCACGTATCTCGTGAATGTGGTTGACAATAGGAGTTATCCTTAGCAAGTTTAATTATTCTCTGCATTATTTTAACTACAGGTCTTTTTGCATTTCCATTGGAGTCAAATTCATTACTCGAATTTAATATAATATATCCAAACAATATATTCAAAAGTTTAGGTTTATCCAGATCATAATTGAGTTTTTCTTTGAAAAGTTTCCCCAGGGGATTCCTTTCTTTGGAGTAGAGTTTTTCGCATTCTTGGATTTCATAAATCATAAATGTATATCTTCTGTCACAAAATTCTGACATAGCCTTAGCAATTTCTTCATGGTTAAAATTGTCGAATTCTATATTCTTATTCCATAATTGGATATATTCTTCTTTCGTAACTTTTCTTTTTGGATAGCGTTTGGATGTTAAACCAATAAGTTTGTGTTTAATTTTAAATACGCGTCCTTCATTATCTAAAACTACAAAAACAATGGTTTGTCTAAAATGATAATCATCAATGAATTTCTCTAAAGCACCAGATTTTTCCGTACTTTTTTCACCTTCAAATCCCCCTATGCCATGTATATTTATAACTTCGATACCTAATGTTGAAAAAGAAATCCCAAAGAGTTCTTTGGCAAGCCGAGGGAATTGTTCTTCTTCCCCATTACCCTCAACTACAAGAATTAACTTAGGCCTTGGGTTGAGATGGTATTCATTGGCAAGAAATTCTAAATATTGCAATTCGTCATTCGTAACCTCTTTTCCATATCTTCGTTCTTTCCAATTATTATACAATTCATCTGGAGAGGGTAATTTTATGCCCGTTAAGTCTTCATAGAAAAATCGCAACATTTTTTCCATCGAATGAAGAGTTTGAGCAAACAAGGCTTTACCTTTCAATTTTTTCTTCTTTTCTATAGAAACAAAATTGATAAGATCATACCATATTTCCAAAGGATCAATATCATTAGCATATGTAGCCGTCAGTTCTTGTAAATGTTTCAGTTCATCAATGCCAATTCCGATATCTAAAAGTACTTTTTTAGCATCCCAGTTACGGCAATATTCATGCCAATTCTTATAATGATAAAATTTATCGTATCCAGGTACTTGGATTGTCCGCTTATCTGATTGTGTTAAGGGGAAATATCTATTTGAAATTATTTGACAAATTATTACAGCTTTTTCTCCTCTAATCCCATTTTTCTTTAAACTGTCAATAGTTAATTTTGACCAGCTTGAAATGTTTTCTATCAATTTATTAATTGTTTCAATATCATAATCGACCCACCATTCAAACCCTATATGACAACATTCAGTTGATTGGATTAGATTGTAAAGGCTATAACATTGAAAAATTGAATAGAAATTTTCCATTTTTCTATTTTCATCAAAAAATGTCTTCCATTTTTGGAAAGGTCTGGATGACGGCTCCCATAAGAATCCTTCTTTTAACCAGTTACTCGGATCTTCTCCAAATGAAAAATAAACATAATTTTCTTTAGTGTCTCCTGACCAATCTTCACCTTCTTTCAATGGCCCTAAATCTCGATATGCACTGCCTTCGTTAATATATTCGACTTTAATTTTTATTTTCGGATTCTGAACACGCGCAATAGGATAAAAAATTCCCAACTTTTCAAATTGCTCTAATTGTTCTTTTGATGTTACAATGCCGCAATCATTGCAATATGAAATGAATCTATCTGTTGAAAGAAAAGGATCAGTTAAAAAGGATTCATTCTTAATTATGTATTCCAGATTTATTTTTTCATTTATGGGCATATTTATTAATCATTTTGTTAAGTTCATTTTGAATACTTTATAATAGCTTATAAACAATAAAGTAATCCTTAACCACATTTTAATCCTTCCGTGCCCATCTCACTTGCAGCCTCAAGAATATCTATCATATATTCTCTGTCACGCTGCATAAACAGCCTCCGCCGAACTCAAAATAGCGTTTTTCCGAATATAATTCCTGCTGGATTCAATTCCCCTGCGGCTGACTATATCCACTTCACGTCCAAAAATCTCTTTAAGTTCTTTTTCCATGTGGATGAGATCGAACAGTGTATGCTTTGCATCTTCGCTGAAAGTCACAAGTACATCAATGTCGCTGTCCGGACGAAAATCATCGCAGAGTACCGAACCGAAAAAAGCGAATTCACGTATTTTCCACTTTTTGCAGAATTCTGCTATGGTTTCTTTGGGGATGTTTATGCGGGGTGTGGTCATTGAGTGCCTCAACATTTTGTTTTTATATATTTCATTACATCTCATTAAATATATCCTTGCCAGTGGAGACTTTCTATTACATTTTCAGTTTGATATATAAAAATATAACAAAGAACCCGAAAGGCGATTTCGTGAATGGCTGGAAATATACAGGCACACCATCCAGCCTGTAGAACGTACCGTCGCATTCCATGGCGTCGATAACGCCGGGCAATACGACATCAGAAGCCAGTGTTGTCGGGCACGGAGCGATGTCAATACATGCCATGGGTATTTCCTTCAGGTATTCCGCGCATGTTGCAGGGAAATGAGAAACAAGGTCAGCCGACATTACAAATGCGGCATCTACGTCCCTTTCCCTTAGCACGTCAACAGATGTGAATTCACCGAGATTGTATATCGGGAAACCTTGTGAGAAGTCAAGCCCGAAGATACCAGATAGGATTTAATACCATAAATGCCATTATTACCATGCTGGTAAATATGGAAATAGTAACGATAGACAATGCAGGAAGGCTCGTCATTCCCGAATTCATTCGGAAAAAATTACATTTAACAAAAAATGTGCCGCTTCTTATTACTGAATTGGATGATGATAAAATATTGATCAAAAAACTGGATAGAGATGAAATTGAGAAAAAGCTCAGAGAGGAACTTAAAGGAGCAGATATAAATCAAATAGTTTCTGAAGTTAGAACCGAAGTGCATGAAGTCGCCAAAAAGAGATATGCAGCAATTCTTGGTTGATACAAATTTATTTGTTGCAGCGATCAAGAATCCCGAAAAGAAAGCTGGTGCTCTTGACTTAATTTTGGAACTTATATCAAATAGGGAAATTCATCTTGTGGGCAACGACCTGCTTTTATTGGAATTCGATAAGTATTCCGAGAAATTTAAATCCGGAACAACGACCTATTTGATAGAAAAATTAAAAGATAAAATGGAAGTTGTTGAAGTCGGTGAAAATTATATCAAAACATGTTCACAATACATTACAAAAAATAATATTGTTGATATTATTCATGCAGCCACATGTCTTCAGGAAAATGCGATATTGATTACTAACGACAAACATTTTGATAGAATATCGAAAGAGAATATTATACAAGTTTGGAATATAAGTAGTGCAATAAAGAATCTTTTATGATCAACCCGTGTCGCCAACGCATTTTGGTAAGCGGAGTGAAATAAAAAACTCGAAAAAAGTACCCCCGAATCCGTAACCAACTCACAAACCTCCAGCCAGAGTTAGTTCCGGGTCCGTATCAGTTCGCTGTTTATCTCAACCTCTTTATCTTCTCAAATAACTGTTTCATCGTATCCTCATTACTCTGCGTGAACCCGAAAGGCGATTTCGTGAATGGCTGGAAATACACAGGCACATCATCCAGCCTGTAGAACGTACCATCGCATTCCATGGCATCGATAACACCGGGCAATACGACATCAGAAGCCAGTGTTGTGGGGCACGGGGCGATATCAATGCACGCCATGGGTATCTCCTTTAAGTATTCCGCGCATGTTGCAGGAAAGTGAGAAACAAGGTCAGCAGACATTACAAATGCGGCATCTACATCTTTTTCCCTTAGCACATCAACAGACGTGTATTCGCCGGGATTGTATCTCGGGAATCCGCGCGCAAAGTCGATCCCGAACGGGTAGCCATAAAGATAAGAAGCTATCTGGTTAAATCCTGCGACATTGCAGTGACCGCGTAGAGCTCCTATTACGAACTTGGTGTGGTTATTGAGTTCCTTTACAAGGTTAAACGCAAGCTCTGCATTCCTGTGCTTCCCGTATGAGGATGCAATACCCAGTCCCACATATATCGCCCCGAAGTTTGTGCTTTTCATCATCCCAAGCATTTCTTCCATAGTAGAAATGGGAACGCCGGTTATTTCCTCAACCGAAGGATGCGGTTTCTTACCGTGCAGAAGCGTGAGGAGAGCAGAGAGCAGTTCATAATCCGTATTGGGCTTAAGCTGTATATGCAGATCAGAGGCTTCGGCGGTGATACTTCTTCTCGGATCCACTGTAATTATGGTCCTGTCAAACCTCCCGCGCTTTGTCCAGTATCCCCGCGGGAAAACGCTGTAACGCGACATGTGCCTTGGCATGGATTCAAGCGGGTTTGTCCCCCAGTAAATCGCAAGGCTACCCCTCTGCTTTGGCTGCCCTGCTGTGGACCCTACTCTTCCTGCTTCCTGTATGCCCATGGCAGTCGGGCCGTGGCATTCGGTGGCATTGGAATCAACAACTGCACCAAGGTACTCGGCAATATGCAGACCCACTTCCATGGCTTCGCATGAAGTCTCACTGCCCATAAAGAGCAGGGGACGCTTTGCATTCACCAGTATTTCGGCAGCCCTGTCCAGCGCCTCATTCCATTGCGCTTTCCTGAATGTTCCATTTTCTTTAATCTGAGGCTCCCTTATCCTGTGGTGGCTCACAAGCTCATGGAACTTGGCATTACCCATCTTGCATGCGTTCTTTACATTGATGTTTTCACCATTGTAATCCACCTGGATATCATCACATGATGCCCCGCACACAGGGCAGATTATATTCTTGCTGACCATGTTATCTCCTTCCTGCATAGACTTTTAATACGATATCCTCTGAAGTTCTCACTTCTTCCTCCGTGGCTTCTATGAACACCGGACTTCCTTTATACAGAGGAGAACCTGTCGAGAAGGTCTCAGGTTCCACCACCACATTAGCCCATATCGCTCTTGGCATGAATATCATCTCTTCTGCTACAGAATCTTCGCACTTTGCAGTGACAACGACTTCACGGGTTTCATCATTTGAAATCACTTTTATCCTTTCAGGACAGCCCAGTTCTTTGAATATCCTGGGATGAATCACTGCCACAGCGCATTCCTTCTGGTATTCCGGTGAAAGCTTGTCTCCTCCTTTGGCAAGCCTTCCTTCATTTATCGTGCTTCCTGAATTCAATAATACCCGGAGTCTCATTTTCCCACCCCCTCATTGGCTTCTTCTGATGTAAACAGAATTCCTTTTGGGTTCTTGCTTATCGCAAAGTCGCCTGTGAACTTCCCAAATTCGCCTGATAGTACTGTTTCACCGATTTTTGGGTTTTTCTCAGTTCCCATATAATCAAAGCCTGGCGAAAACTGTCTGATTTTTCCGCACACAACGAATGTGCCTCCTGACATCTGGGCACCTGCGCCGCGGATCGCATCACCTTTTACCACAATAAGACCGCTATTCATTCGTATCCCCGCAAAGTTCTCAACATTTCCGCCAACATGTATCTCTCCTCCGCTCATTCCGCCTCCGAGCTGGCTCTTTGCGCTTCCGTCAATGATTATTTTACCTCCGTTCATTCCCCGCCAGCTTCCCCTGTAGGCACATCCTACATGGTCGCCTGTATTTCCGGTTATGTGCAGGGTCCCGCCTTTCATCTCCATACCTGCCCATGATCCTGCATTCCCTTTCACAAGAATGCTTCCCCCGATCATCTCTGATCCCACATGCATGCCTGCCGAACCGTCTATCACTATCTCGCCGGCTTTCATACCATGCCCGATATGCTTTACCCTGGATACATCGCCTTCGATAATGATCTTCATATCTGCGGCAGCTCTCGCGCTCCCATCAACATCAAAGAATTCGGAAAGAGAGAGTTGTTTTGATCCCTGCCAGACGATCAACTGTCCAATTTCACCCTTTGTCTTTCCCGCAAAGATATCCGGGTTAATGACCTCTGCCTCAACCATTATATCGATGCTGCCTTTTGGCCTCAGTATTACTTCGTTCATCGGTTCACCTTCCCACGATCGCTTCAATGGGTTTATTTACCTGCACAGGCGAAGGGTTGCGAATATACTTATCAGGCACAGGGTAATTCGCAAAGCCCAGAGTATAGTACTTGAACCATTGTTTAACATCTTTTAGCATTTCTTTCTCAATCCCGTCGTCTGTATGCGGTTCACTGAAGAATGTCCTGCCCTGTGGAACCGACATTATCTCTCCGTTTTGCGCCACAACCCCGCCGTCCTTTATAGTGTAAGCGGCATTCTGGAATCCTTTCGTGATCTTTGTATAATCGTTCACATCGAATTTCGTCGGATCGAAATCATATATGGTTACATCCCCATCAGCTCCCGGACTGAGATGCCCTTTCCTGTGTGCTATTCCCACAGTCCTCGCTGGATTTGCACGTGTCAGGATCGCTATTTCGTACAGAGTCATTTCGCGATCTACACCGCCAAGGCTGCTCCTGTCCTGCGCCCACTTGTGACATTCTGCAAAAGTGGCTTGCCTTGCTTTCTCTGACATGAGCCATGTGATCACCTGCGGGTACCTGGTAAAAGGCCCTCCGTTGGGGTGGTCTGTGGTCATAATGGTCTTCCATGGATCATTGACCATAAGCAAAAGCTCTAAGCCGATCGCCCATTCAACGCTGTGAACAGGATTTGCTTTCAGGTAATTGAATGAAAGTATACCTGAACCGCATTCAAGCTCAATATCTTTATTAGACCACTTGTTGCCTGTAAGCTGGTAGAGATGATGTATGGCTGGCCCGTCTCCTGTCATTACGGTTGCTGGCCCGAATGGTACTGCCCCATTATCAATAACCACATGATCGGTTTTATTTACATAATCTACCAGGCCTTTTGCTCCTGACTCAAAATCCCCCCATGATGTGCCGCCAAAAGAATTGAACTGGGCATGCGCCAGATATACGCTCTGTTTTCTCTTTGGGTCGATTTTTGTCTCTTGCCATTCCACATCCATTTTGCACTCCACCTTAACATCGCGTGTTATTTCAAGGGAATCTCTTGTTACCTCCCAGCATCCGGGATTTCCCAGGTTGTTGGCATGAAGGTGCAGCGACATTGGCATTCCAAGCATTTCATTCACTTCTGCAAGCCCGTGGATAATTTCCCCGGGTGTGATCCCAAAATGTATGTTTGGCTCGTCAAGGGATTTTGTAACATCCACTCCCCAGCCCCAGTTCTCAACTCCAGCCGGATTGACGCATTTTATGCCATAAGCTTTATGCGTTTTCATCATCCAGGCAACGTAAGCCGCAGCTTTCTCGATATTCCCTTCTTTCAGGTAGCGCATTATGAACCAGTTATTGCCAAGCACAAGGTACCCGCCCATATCAAGGATCGGGGTTGCACGCATCTCTTCATGGGTATGCCGCGCTTCCATCGGAGGTATTGCTGCCTCAAAAACAGTGGTATATCCCATTTTTGCATAATCATAACCCTGTACATACACCGAAGGCACGGTATTCCCGCTCCCGCTATGGGTGAGATCAGTTTTCTTTGTAACCCATTTGTAGCGGTCTTCAGGACACATCATCCTTCCGCCGTTAACTTTGGCACCTGCTACATGGGAATGCGAATCAACACCCCCTGGCATCACGGTTTTACCTTTCGCATCAATTATCTTTGCATCCCGTAAACTATTGCCTTTTATTTCTTCTACGATCTTTCCATTTTTTATAAAAACATCCTTTATTTCCCCGTCTATTTCATTCAATGGATCAAAGACATACCCATTTCTAATTACAACTGTACCAGGCATTACGCCACCTCCTTTTTCTCAAGCCGTATAGCCTCTGTGGGGCAAATCAGGCTGCATGTGGCACACGAACCGCATACTTCCTGATCAACAACTTTCACTTTTCCGTTCTCAACCTCAAGCAGGGGTTTCGTATCGAGTTCATTGAGATGGCCTGCTGCAAGATATGGGTCCGACAGGGAGTTAACAGGACAGGCGATAATGCAATTGCCACAGCCAAGGCATGCTTCTTCATCAGTGATAAGTGTCGAGGTCAGCAAAGGTCTTGGAGTGGGCTGCGCTGTAAGCTTTTTCTCAAATATCTGCTTTTTGTTCATGTCAGGTAGTATTGCAGTCTTCTTTACTGTTATTGCTCCCACAGGACAGGCTACAGAGCATGCGCCGCAGTATATGCAAGCATCCTTCCTGTGTGTCACTTTCTCAATCCTCTCGCCGGCCTTCCACTCCTTGTTGAACAGGGCATTGCAGGGACAGGTATCCACACATGTGCGGCACGCCTGGCACACATTCTCATCACGCGAGAATTCGCCTGAAAAGGGTTTTTCCATTGTTATGGCTTCAACAGGGCATATCTGGGCGCACCATCCGCAGTGCACGCAGCTTTTCAGATCGATGATGGTTTTGCCATCCATGCGTAGATTTGCATCCTGCGAAAGTTTGCGATTTTGAACTTCTATGCACTCCTGAGGGCATACTTCTTCGCACATCCCGCATTTCACACATTTTTCATTGACAAGCGTGGGTTTCAATGCGCCATATAGATAAGAGTTATCAATCTCGGCTTTGCCAGCTTTTCTCACTTCAAGTGCGCCAGTCGGGCATACCTTCGAACACATGCTGCATATTGTGCATCCTCCGCCTCCTTTCGAAAGGAAGTCCTTATTGATAAGACCCCGCGCCACCGCCCCCACAGAGCCAATCACGATATCTTCTTTCGGGCAGATCATCGTACATGTAGCACATCCTATACACTTTTCCGGAAGATATACCAGTGTCTTATCTTCCTTCGTTTGAAATATAACCTCTTTCATATTTTACTCCTTAAAACTCCATTATTTTCCATACACGAAAGGCATAAAGCCTCATCTTTTGCCCCATCGTTTTTCTTAACAAAACTCTCACCGCAATTAATGCAAAGAGTTATGCGTTTTTCAGGTTTTTCCTGCAATTCGATGTCCATAATATCATATGTGTAGACACCTTCCCTGGCATCTATCAGGATGGATATCGCTTCCTCATGAGGAACTTTGCATAGTTTCATGTACCACTCATGCAGCCTGGGATATTGTGCGGTTTTTGCAGGATCAAGCATTATCCTGACACTTCTGACAGGTTTCTTATCAACATCTGCTTTCTTGTTAACTATCACAGCCATCTTTCCATGATCCTTGATCTTCAATTTCTTGTTCCCGATAGTGCATCCTGCAAGGACCTGGAACGGGTCAGGAAGGCAGTTGTACGTTTCACAGGTGACATAGAGCTGCTCTCCAGGATCAGCATCAAGCACCCTTTTTGCAATGTTGAGCATCTGGATGCCGATGAATGCTCCGGTGCTTAAGTATCCATGAAATGAACTTACCCGCTCTATCTGGAAAAGAAGATAGGGATCGGTGATTTTTTTTAAAACATTTTCCATCGGGATTTTATTTCCTGCTTCTACTTCGAAGGGATTGCCATAATCCGAATGAATACAAACATCAGGTGCAGCCTGATTCAAACCTGTCACCTCAGTTCAGGGACTTGTTACATTCCCGGCATCTTCCTCAGGCACGAATAGCGCCTCCCCGAATTCATCCTTGCCATAATTCCTTATTATATCCTGTCCTTCCGGAGATGTCGCATAATTGATATACTTCATGGCAAGGTCGTATTTCACATTCGGGAATTTGGCAGGGTTCACAGCCATGACATGATATGGATTGAAAAGGTATTTCAGGTCAGATTCGAAAAGAATCTTCAATTTTATTTTATCCTTCATTGCAAGATATGTTCCCCTGTCCGAGAGTGTATAACCATTCTTGATGTCAGCGGTTGTGATCGTGTCTCCCATGCCTTTGCCCACTGACTGGTACCAAGTTCCTGCAGGTGTGATATTGGCGGCTTTCCAGATTGATTTTTCCATTACGTGAGTGCCTGACTCATCACCACGGGAAATAAAAGGAGCCTGTTTTGCTGCGATTTTACGAAAAGCATCAGTAGCATTGCTGGCATCTTTTATCCCTGCCGGGTCGTTCTCAGGTCCGATTATCACGAAATAATTGTACATCATATAAGTGCGGTTGATGAAACTGCCGTTGGCGACAGCTTTTAATTCGGACTGGACTGCATGCACCATCAGAACGTCTGCTGCTCCGAGTTCGCCTGTAGCTATTGCTTTTCCTGTGCCCTCGCATATCGTTGATATATTTACATTATTTTCTTTCTCGAACCTTTTGTTAAATACATCGAGTAATCCGGTATCGCAGGTTGAAGTTGTAGTAGCCAGACGCAGCTTCTGCGGGGCAGATACTGTGGATATTGTTGATGATGGAGTTGTTGTATTCCCGGCCGGTGCCTGCTGGACACATCCGGCAAATAACGACATTAAAACCAATGCTAATAATATGTGTGCAAATAGATTTTTCATATAATTACCGCCTTATATTCGTTTGAACATAACGCTATTGTAAATAAATTCTTCGAAAAACTTCTCAATCTTAGTTCAGCATGTTTTACATAATATCCGGGCTATCAAAATATTATGACAATCGAACAAAATGAAAAATTCAAACGACAACCAGCTCTCAGGCTCTTTGCTGCTGAGCTGGCAGAATCCAAACAAACGATAACCGAACACGTTGACGGGAGAGATTACGATAGTCGCTACCAGCTAACGCCGTCCGGGGTTAAAGTAAAAAGAGTCTTTATGACAGGTGTTCTTGTAGAAGTCGATAATGTCGAATCTTCAGGAGACTATCTGCGAGGCAGAATAATTGATCCGACAGGAGCATTCAACGTGTACGCGGGCCAATACCAACCAGATGCTTTACGAGCCCTATCCGGTTTCACTATACCCTGCTTCGTAGCAGTAGTTGGTAAAGCTAATGCATACAGACCTGATGAAAAAACAACAATTGTATCCATAAGACCTGAAACTATCGTTGAAATCGATGCAAAAACACGGGATTACTGGATTAAAGAAACCGTATCCAGGACCATAGAACGGGTTGAAAGAAGCCAGCTACCGGAGACAGAAAAAGAAAAATACAGGCAAATTTGCAGGAACGCTTTAACAAAACTCATCGATTTGCCACAGGAGATAAGTAAATATCTACCGGAGATTCCGAAAGAACCAATGGAAACAACAGCATCAGCAGAACAAACAGTACCAACAGAACCTCATCAAGGGGATATTCCTGCCAGCCCACTTATTGAACAATCTATTCGAAAGGATGAACAATCGGACGAAGTGAGAACAAAAATATTGTCCTTAATGATAGAAGTAAGTGACAGAGTGCCCCAGAAGGTAGTAAGCTACATAGAGCTTGTGGAAACTGCAAGGGAAATTCTGGGTATTAAAGAAGAAACGGCTATTGAAGCCATTAAAAGGCTCATGGATGAAGGTAGATGCAATGAACCTATAGTTGGATTCCTCCACCCGATTATAAATGAAGAAGAACCGCTAGCTGCGTCATCATCTACTTCTGAAATAGATACAGAACGTGACTCTGAAAATCTGAACCCACAAGAAATAAAAGAACATAAAACCCGACTCAATAACCCGGTAAAATCACGGAAAAGAAAAAAGAAAACCGAAGAGAAAGTGATGAGGAAGACTCAAAAAGCACTTTTCCCATCCGAATAGCATGTTCAGGTGATGTTCCTGCTTGTTCCCGCTTCGAATCAAGCCCTAAAGTTCAAATTATACAATTAAAATTGTTACAAACATAACATTTAAATATGATGTATTTGTCATTTAACGCATGAAATGGATATTACTGATAATTAAATCTACAAATGTTTCATCAAGAGACCGGATGTTTATCTGGCGAAATATAAAAAACACTGCCGCTGTTTCGTTATCTCATTCAGTATATTTATTACACGACACTGAGGAAAACAGGATTATCGCCTTAAATATTGAAGAAATAGTACATGAAAGAAATGGTGAAGTTTTACAGTTTTTTGCAGATACTTTTAATGAAGGGAAGGAGCAGAAGTTAAATAAACTGATTGCAGAAGAAATTGGTGCGGAAATTAAGGAATTTTCTAATGAATGTGAAGATTTTATTTCTGATGTAACTAAAAGAATTTCAAATAAAAAATTCAAGGTCTTTGAACTGGAAGAATTGAGCGATGATATTCATAAACTTGATCGATGGAGAATAAAGCTGATCCGGAAACATGGTCTTGACACAACTAATATAGGGATTTTGAATGAAGAAATCAGGAAATGTAAAGAACGATTAAACGAATTTGAAGATAAAGTCCTTCAAAAAGGCAAAGCAGCAGGTCAATAGACAGCTTATGCTCATTGATGCTTTTTACCTGTCTGTTGATTATCTTCTTACTATAATTCCGGTAATGGTGATAGGAGTTGTAGCAGCGGAATTCCTGGTAGAGATCGGCTGGATACACAAGATAGGCTTTATGGTTTCACCATTGACAAGATTTGCACATTTGCGCGAAGAATGCAGCATAAGTTTCATCACAGCATTCGGTTCTCCGGCTGCATCCAATTCGATGCTCAAAAAATTATATGATGATGGACTTATCGAACGAAAAGAGCTGATTGTAGCTTCATTGATAAATTCGTTTCCATCCATAATAATGCACTGGAGAACGCTGTTGCCGGTTTTTATTCCTCTTCTCGGAATGGCAGGAATGATCTACCTGGGAATTCTCACTGCTGTCGGCCTCTTAAGGACGCTTGTCACTTTATTGATCGGACGTTTCCTGCTGAGTGAGAAGCAGTATGTACCGAATAATATAATCCATCAACCGCATTCGTTTTCAAAATCCTTAAAAATGAGTTTTGAAAAGTCGAGAAAAACAATATACAGGATTATTACAATGACCGTTCCGGTCACAATACTTGTTTTCGTCATGATCGATGCAGGATTTTTCGAAGTGCTGGCATCTTTCTTAAAAGAACATGCTGTTTTCGTGCCTGTTCCGGGAGAAGCACTACCGATAATAGCCGCACAATTTACAGCCAATATTGCAGCATATACCATTGCCGGAAACCTGTTATCTACAGGAATACTTAACACGAAAGAAATAGTAGTGTCTTTACTTGTTGGAAAGATCCTTTCAAGCATTATGAGTATAAGAATCCTGATCCCATATTATGTGGGAATATTCGGCTCAAAACTTGGAACACAAATTATGATCTATTCTGCATTACTCAGGGAGGGAATATTGATCATTGCTACTGTTATGCTTGCGATGTTCTGGCAGGGCTGAATTTTGTCCCGAAAGCCACATTAAATCGATAGATTTATACAGGGTGATAACTAAAGACTTTGTATGAAATGCAAAGAGTGTGGCCATGAATTTACTGGTAATACAAAATTCTGTTCTGAATGTGGAGAATCTGTTCGTGGCGATAGCAGGGGGAGAAGGGATGAAATTTTAAAAACAGAGGGATGGTATATTTGCAAACAGGGAAACCTATAATCTGCACAGACTGTAACCATAAAATAGAGGGTGAGTATTTTGTGCAAAAAAAGAATGGCAATGAGGAATATTATCATCCTTATTGTGCCAAAAAATACGGAAAAATAAAGTTGCCAATCCAGATAAGATTTACCCTGAGTTTAATATTATATAAATTATTAGATATATTTCAACTTCTGGATGTTTTTCATTATCATCTATCTTAAAAATCTTTATAACAGCTCTTATATTCAATCAACAATTATTTATGGTATTTTCAGCGACTTTGTGTAATAAGTGAGGTTTTGAAGGGACTTTTTCCAAAGGCGTGGTGAGGGATAGTCATATATAGTATAGATGTTATAACAATGTTATAACATGATTAAAACAATCAGGAAAATAGGAAACAGCAAAGGAATAATAATTCCGGAATATATCTTGCAGGAAATAGGTTCTCCTGTGGCAGTAAACATAACTTTAACCGAAGACGGCATACTTCTAAATCCAGTATTCGAGAAGCCTGTTAGCCGTAAGCCACGGAATATGGATGAAACTAATGGATTTTATAATTTGATGAAATCAAAAATTGAAGACAATATCGATAAAGGAAAAACCACATGGGTAAGTAAAAAGATAATGGAGAGAAAACTGTGACATCAGAACTGCAAAAGGTTGCATCCATACAAAATTTAGTCGATAAAAAACTATATTTTATGGGACTCTTAACACGGGAAGCTGAAAAAAAGAGAAGTGCAGCCTATCGTTGTTGGAGAGTCAGCCGTTGATTTTTATACAGAAGGGATTTACCCAAGTTATGATATTGATTTAGTGAGCAACAGAAAAAAAATTGGTGAAATATTAGAAACAGTATTCGGTTTTAAACCAAACGGAAGACACTGGATAAATGAGCAGATAGGTCTTTCTGTAGAAGTACCAAGCAGTCATTTAGCAGGAAACAAAGATAAGATAAATACAATACGAATTGAAGGTATAGAGGTTCGTGTAATTGGAATTGAAGACTTGATAATAGACCGTCTTAATGCATGTATTCACTGGAAGTCTATAAGAGATTGTGAGCAGGCACGGTTTCTGATTCAATATTATAGAAACAGAATTGACTTTAGATATTTGGAGGATAGGTCAAAAAATGAAGGTGTGCTCAAAGTATTCAGAGAAATGTGGTCTCTACAGCCTGAATGAGAAAAAGCGACTGTTTACACAAAATCCAAATAGATTTAAAATTTTGTGGATTGTTATGCAGAATACTATAATTTCTTCCCTGTCATCTTGTTATCGGGTTTTTCATCCCGCCCGGTCTTCTCTCTGTAATATCCTGCACGAGCAGCAAAGCTCCCCCGGTTTTACCTTCGATATCAATAAGAGGTATTACGGTCAGTTCCAGGAGCCTTTTCTCGCCTGATGACGCTGTGTATTGAAGTTTCTCTTCAGGGTGGATTTTTTTCTTTCCTCCTGCTCCCTCGATTTTTTGCTTCAATACTTTGGCTTCGATGCCCAGATTCAGATTGAATATGTTTTTTCCGACCGCACCAGACCGTTTTATTTTCCATATATTCTCATCAGCAGGGTTCCATAACTTGATCGTATGGTTTTCATCAAGTTCGATAAGGCCCTGGTTAATGTTCTGCAAAATCATTTTATTGATTTGTTCCCTTGAGTTGAAACGCTCGCTCCTGGCCATGAGCTCATCCCTTGTGGCTCCCAGTTCTTCATTAAGGGATCTTAACTCCTCTTTCGTTGATTCAAGCTCATGGGATTTAACCAGAAGATCATAAGTGGCAGATATAAGTTTCTTATTAGTGGCCACGAGCTTTTCTTTTATCGATTTGAATTCCTCGTTTAATTTACTGATATCCTCCCTGCACTTTACATGTCCGAGCGTATCGATACTTGTTATTATCACACCTCGCATCTCTCCGGTCTGGTCTATCAGCGGAGTAAGGACTATATCCATGAGCCTCTTCTCACCCTTAAAATCAGTGACCTCTGTATCTTCAAACCTGGTGATTTTTCTGAGTCGTCCCGTCTCCTCGATTTTCTGCAGGATGCCGGGTATACGCTCATTTATTCCGAGTTCATAGAGACTTTTGCCTATCGCGTTCTCAGGCTTTATCAGCCATATCTCCCCGGCAGAGCGGTTCCAGTGGGACACAATGTTATTGGTATTAATAACTATAAGACCGAAGTTGAGATTCTGGATGATACCGCGATTGTAAAGATCCATGGCTTCAAGCTCTCTTTTAGCTTCTCTGGCGGCCCTTTCGATGATCAGGTCCTCCAGTATCTCACGCCTCTCTATCCTGGGTACTATGACTGCTTCAGGTTGAGTTGATTTCTGGTAAATCCCTGACTCACCGTACACAGGTTTGAACAGCTTTGAGTTCCGGGGTGTAATTTCGTATCTTCCAAATACTACATAGCCATTATCATTCAGAGCAAAGTGCATCTTTTCCATGAGCTTGTTCTGCTGTTCAAGGTTATAGTAAACCAGCGCGTACCTGTATATAATGAGGTCAATGTTATAAAAAGGCGCATCAACTGTCAGGTTCTGCTTGCTGAAGATCACTCTCTGCCGTATATCAGTGCGGATGAGATAGCCTGAGTTTTCAGGGATAAAGTATTTATTAAGGTCTTCTTTCCTGATATTTTTAAGCCTGTCCATGTGGTATGTTCCTGTTCGCGCTTTAACAATCTCATTACCGTCTAAATCAGTCGCATATATCCTTATGTTGTAATCATAGAATGAATCACCCAGCTTATCAGCAAGCATTATCCCTATAGAATAAGGCTCAGACCCTTCTGCACAGGTTGCGCTCCACACCCTGATAGAACTGTCTCTTCTCTTGTCTGGTATTATCCGCGGGATTATCTCCTCTTTGAGTACCTCCAGGGCTTCGGGATCGAAAAAGAAATCATACCTGTTTATAAGCAGCGCATTGAATAGCTGTCCGTATTCATCAGGTTGCCTGTCCAGCAGTCCCATGTATTCTTTGTAAGAAGTGAGTTTGTTCGCTTTGAGCCTTCCCTGCGCAACATCCCTGATTTTGTCCCTGCTGTATTCACTCAGGTCCAGTCCGCGCGCCTCCCGCACCTTCTGCACTAATGCTTCGACCTCATCTTTCCCGGCGGCAGACTTATCATTGTTTTGCATCTATTCACCCCTTACCAGAACCTCTATGGCATGAGCTATATCCTGGAGCGGCAGGATAAAGTCCACCGCACCTGTGGCAATAGCTGCCTGGGGCATCCCGAAGAATTCGGATGTTTTCTCATCCGAGGCGATCGTTGTCCCTCCTCTTTCTTTTATAGCCCGGATACCCATCGAACCATCAGACCCTGTCCCTGTCAGGATAACGCCTATAGACCTGTCACCAAAATCAGCTGCCACAGATTCGAACAGGAGGTCTATCGAAGGGCGGACGAAATGCACGAATGCGGTGGAGGTTAGCACTATTTTCCCGTCGTTTGCAAGCATATGCTTGTTCGGCGGCGCAATGTATACAGCATTGATATTTAGATCCTCCCCGTGCTCGGCCTCCTTTACCTTCATCTTGCAGTTCCGCTGCAATATCTCAGCCATCAGGCTCTTATGCCTTGGTTCAAGATGCTGGACAACGAGTACAGCAACAGGCAGGTCTCCAGACAAACCTGATAAAACAGTTGATAGTGCTTTGAGCCCTCCTGCAGATGAACCTATCGCGACAATATTAAATTGCCCCATTTTCCACTTCCTGGTCAGAATCCAGACAGAATTTATCATGGATAATATCGTTCTTATGTTTAATAAGTCTTGGGTTTTCGATATTAGGAAATGAACAAACTTCTTGTATTTTGAGATAACATTGAATATCATAGTTGCTATCTATAACAATGGCTTTGTATGACTAACAAGGGAAAGAAATCAAAAACCAATAACAAAGAAAGACATGAGCTCCCAAAGGAATCTGACAGTAAAGAAGACGGGGAATCTGTTCCCGATATAGAAAATAAAACTGCTGATGAAGAGGGCATCTTCCCCATAGTAGGCATAGGCGCCTCAGCAGGCGGTCTTGATGCTTTAGAAAAATTTTTCACAAATATGCCATCCGACAGCAGAGTGGCTTTCGTGGTCGTCATGCACTTCGATCCTACAGGCAAGAGCATTATGGCAGATATATTAAAGAAGTACACAAATATGGAGGTATTTCAGGTAGATGACGGGATGAGAATCAGGCAGAACTGTGTGTACATCATTCCGCCCAACAAGGACATGGCAATACTGCACAGGACGCTGCACTTATACGAACCTGTAGTGCACAGGGGAGTAAGACACCCGATAGATTTCTTTTTCAGGTCTTTATCAGATGACCAGAAGGAATATGCTATCTGCATCGTTCTCTCAGGGACAGGCACCGAAGGCACCCTGGGATTACGAGCCATAAAGGGCGAGGGCGGGGCGGTCATGGTGCAAAGTATAGAATCCGCTGCCTACGATGGCATGCCAAGAAGCGCCATAGCCACAGGGCTTGTTGATTTCATCCTGCCGCCTGAGAAGATGCCTGAGCAACTGTTAAACTATGTAAAACAATTCTATGCTACAGGTATAAGACCTGAAAAAATAGTGAGCGAACAGATCACTAATTACCTGCAGAAAATAATTATACTTATCCGGAACCAGACAGGGCTGGATTTTTCACAATACAAACAAAGCACACTTATCCGCAGGATCGACCGGCGGATGAACCTGCACCAGATTAGCAGGATATCGGATTATGTCCGCTACCTCCAGGAGAACCCGGCTGAGATCCAGATTCTCCATAAAGAGTTTTTAATTGGAGTTACAAGTTTTTTCAGGGAACCTGAGGCTTTCAAGGCTCTCAAAGAAGAGGTAGTGCCGGAGATATTTAAAAATAAGACACCTGACCAGACTGTGAGGATATGGGTTCCTGCGTGCTCAACCGGTGAAGAAGCATATTCTTTAGCCATAATCCTGAAAGAATACATGGATGAGACAAAAAGCGATATCAAAGCCCAGATTTTTGCCACCGACGTTGACAGGGAAGCGATTGAGGCAGCCCGCACCGGTGTTTATCCTGAGAATATCGCTCTCGATGTATCTCCTGAGCGTTTGAGCCGTTTTTTTATAAAAAACTCCGACAGTTATAATGTAAATAAAGATATAAGGGAAATGGTGGTCTTTGCACCGCAAAACGTCATAAGCGACCCGCCTTTCCTCAGGATGGATCTTATCAGTTGCAGGAATCTTATGATATACCTTGTACCAGAGGTACAGAAAAAATTACTTCTCATTTTCCAATATTCTCTGAACCAGGATGGATTTCTTTTCATTGGAAGTTCAGAAACTATAGGTGAGTCCACAGATCTCTACTCCCCTGTTGATAAAAAATGGAAGCTCTTTAAACGTAAAGGGGAGAGGACACCTCTGCTCCCTGTACCGGGAGTTATACCCTCAGCTCTAAGGGTCGAGGTGCCGGGACGGGGTGAAATAAAAACCAGACCGGTCAATATTGGCGAACTGATCGAAAAGATGCTGCTCGATACCTATACACCGCCGAGTGTTATTGTAAATGAAAAAGGTGATATTCTATATATCCACGGGAGGACGGGTAAGTATCTGGAGCCGGCGTCCGGCAGACCGAGTCTGAACGTGCGGGAGATGGCGCGCCAGGGCATAAGGACCGAGTTGAACATAGCACTTCATACAGTCGTAACGCAAAAAAAGGACGCTATCTTTCGGAATTTGAATGTAAAAACAAACGGCTCTGTTCAAACCATCAACCTGACGGTCAGGCCCATAAACGAGCCGGAAAGATTGCAGGGGCTGATAATGGTGGTCTTTGAGGATGTGCCGCCCCGCGAAGTCCCAAAGCCGGCTGAGCTAACATCCGGATCGAAACAGACTGAAGAATATGTTACTGAAATGGAGAAAGAGTTAAAGTACACAAGAGAAAATCTGCAGGCAACAATAGAGGAACTTCAGACCTCAAACGAGGAACTCAAATCGACCAACGAGGAATTGCAGTCAGCCAACGAGGAACTGCAGAGCACGAACGAGGAGCTGAATGCATCCAAAGAAGAACTGCAATCGCTCAACGAGGAGCTGGTAACGCTCAACGCGGAGCACCAGACCAAGATCGACGAACTCTCAAAATCTGCCAGCGACCTGAGCAATGTGCTCATAAGCACGGAGATCGCCACTATCTTTCTGGATAATAGCCTGATCATTAAAGGTTTTACCCCTTCAGCTAACAGGATAATGAATCTCATTCGGACCGACATTGGTCGCCCGATCAGTGATATTGTTCTGAACCTGAAGGACGTGGATCTGGCTAAAGATTCGGATCAGGTGCTCGACAATTTAGTCTTCAGGGAAAAAGAGGTAGAAGATACAAGAAATAAAAAACGGTATTTAATGAGGATTACGCCCTACCGGACAATTGATAACGTTATCGATGGAGTTGTTATTTCATTCATTGATATCACCAGGCTCAAGCATGCTGAGATGATGCTGGAGCAGGATTACCGGGTATTTACCACGAGCATAATAGATACGATAAGAGAGCCTCTTCTGGTACTGGATGAAAACCTTACGATCATACTTGCAAATCGATCTTTTTACAGGATGTTTAAAGTTTCGCCGGATGAGACTGAAAGCAGATTCATCTACGACCTTGGTTACCGCCAGTGGGATATTCCGCAATTGAGAAAACTGCTTGAGGAGATCGTACCGAAGAGCACTCAGTTCAATGATTTCAGGGTCGAGCATGACTTCCCCGGGATAGGACAAAAGGTATTACTGCTCAATGCGCGCAGAATCTATCAGGAAGGTAAGGGCACAGAGAGAATCCTTCTTGCCATTGAAGATATAACGGGGCGCAGCCAGGAGAAAAGCTGATGTAACCAACATCGTCAGGTTAATTAATAAATGGTTACTAATACCATACTGGTTGTGTGAAATGACTGAAAAGGTAAAGACATCAGATAACAACAAAAAGCAGAACCCGGATCTCTCAAAAGGAGACCAGAACCCCGGAAATACCGAAGAGCCTTCTTCTCAAGCCTGGAGCGAAACCGATAAACAAGATGAAAAGGAAACTTTCCCTATAGTGGGCATAGGTGCATCAGCAGGTGGACTTGAGGCTTTAGAGAAATTTTTTGCTAACATGCCTTCTGACAGCGAAATAGCTTTTATAATCGTTATGCACTTTGATCCCAAAGCCAAGAGCGTCATGCCTGATATATTAAAGAGATATACAAAAATGGAAGTCTTTCAGGTAGAAGACGGGATGAAGGTCAGGCAGAACTGCGTGTACATCATTCCACCCAACAAGGATATGGCAATTCTGCACGGGATACTGCATCTTTATGAACCCATAGTGCACAGGGGTGTCCGGCATCCAATAGATTTCTTTTTCAGATCATTAGCCGATGACCAGAAAGAAAAGGCTATCTGCATTATTCTCTCAGGAACAGGGACGGAAGGCACCCTGGGCTTGAAAGCCATAAAAGGTGAAGGAGGCATGGTCATTGTCCAGAACATAGAATCCGCACTCTATGACGGCATGCCCAGGAGCGCCATAGCCACGGAGCTTGTTGATTTCATCCTGCCGCCTGAGAAGATTCCTGAGCAACTGTTAAACTATGTAAAACAATTCTACGCTACAGGTATAAGACCCGCAAAAGTCATAAGCGAGCAGATTGCCAGTCATCTCCAGAAAATAATTATTCTTGTCCGGGATAACACAGGGCTGGATTTCTCCCACTACAAACAGGGTACTCTCATACGCAGGATAGAGCGGAGGATGAATCTTCACCAGATAGATAAAATAGCAGATTATGTCCATTACCTTCAGGAGAACCAGCCTGAGATTTATATTCTCTACAAAGAATTTTTAATTGGGGTTACCAGTTTTTTCAGGGATCCTGATGCTTTTGAGAACCTGAAAAAAAACTCAATACCGGAGGTACTGAAGGGCAGGAATTATTCTCAACCGGTGCGCTGCTGGGTGACTGCATGTTCCACCGGTGAAGAAGCCTATTCCTTAGCCATAATCTTCAGAGAATATATGGATGAGGTAAAGAGCAACTTCAAAATCCAGATCTTCGCCACCGATGTGGACAGGGAGGCGATTGAAGTAGCCCGTACCGGTGTTTATCCTGAGAACATCGCAATTGATGTATCTCCTGAGCGTTTGAGCCGTTTTTTTGTTAAAAAATCCGACCTGCCGGGCTACAGTATTAAGAAAGATATAAGAGAGATGGTGGTATTTGCACCCCAAAATGTCATAAGTGACCCACCTTTCTTAAAGATAGACCTTATCATTTGCAGGAACCTGTTGATTTACCTCGTCCCAGATGTACAGAAAAAACTATTGTATCTTTTCCACTATTCTTTAAACCCGGCCGGGTTCCTTTTCCTTGGAAGTTCAGAGACCATAGGAGAACTCACAGATCTCTATACTGCTGTTGATAAAAAATGGAAAATCTTCAGAAGCACAGGTGAGAAGGCACATTTACCTCTGATAGCACCACCAGTCCCTGCACCGAGGATTGAGGTTACCAGACCGGGTGAAGTAAGACATGGACAGGCAAGGATTGCAGAACAGGCAGAGAAAATACTGCTTGATGCCTACGCCCCTCCCTGCGTTATTGCGAATGAAAAAGGTGATATCCTCTATATCCACGGCAGAACTGGCAAATACCTTGAACCTGCACCTGGCAGACCGAGCTGGAATATACTTGAGATGGCGCGTGAAGGTATAAGAACGGAACTGAACATAGCACTTCACACAGCAGTAACGCAGAAAAAGGATGCCATCTTTCGGGATTTGAGCGTAAAGACAAACGGCGGTTATCAAACCATTAATTTAACTATAAAGCCCATCAGGGAGCCGGAAACCATGGCCGGGCTGATACTGGTCACTTTTGAGGATGTACCGGTGCATGAACATGAAGTATCAGAAGAAAAAAAAGCGGTCTATGAGCCAGAAGAGCTTAAAAAGTATGTTTCGAATCTGGAAAAGGAATTGAAATCCACAAGGGAGAACCTCCAGGCAACAATAGAGGAATTGCAGGCTTCCAACGAGGAGCTAAGATCGACAAATGAGGAGCTACAATCAGCAAATGAGGAACTGCAGAGCACAAACGAGGAGCTGAATGCATCCAAAGAGGAGCTGCAGTCGCTCAACGAGGAGCTGGTAACTCTCAACTCAGAGCATCAGACCAAGATTGAAGAGTTGTCAAGAACCGTGAGCGACCTGAACAATGTCATCTCAAGCAGTGAGATCGCTACCATCTTTCTGGATGGCGATTCACGCATTAAAGGTTTTACTCCGGCTGCCACAAGGATAATAAACCTGATCAGGACTGATATCGGAAGACCAATCATCGATATTGCCACGAACCTGGTGTACAAGGATCTGAGTAAAGATGCAGACGAAGTGCTCAACACTTTAGTACCCAGGGAGTCAGAGATGCAGGATACCAAAAATAAAAAGTGGTACCTGATGAAAATTTTACCCTACCGGACTGCTGAAAACATTATTGAAGGTGTTGTTATTACATTCATTAATATCACAGAGCGAAAGAGATGTGAGAAATTAGAGCATGATGCCAGAGTATTTACTGACAACATCATAGATACAATGCGCGAGTCTGTTCTGGTGCTAGATAAAGACCTGAAAGTTATAATGGCCAATAAGTCTTTTTACAGGACATTTCAGGTTTCGCAGGAAGACACTATGAACAAACACCTCTACGACACAGGCAACCGCCAGTGGGACATCCCGGAGTTGAAAGAAAAGCTTGAGGATGTCTTACAGAAAGGCACTGCGCTCAATGATTTCGTAGTTGAACATGAGTTTTCCGGCACAGGGCGAAAGGTAATGCTGCTCAATGCACACAAGATATATCAGCCGGAGGGCGCAGAGAGAATACTCCTGGCTATTGAAGACATTACTGAATGTTTGGACAGGATTTACAGGATGAAAATTAATCCTGTCCAGAATAGATATTCAGACAAGCTCTAATGCGAGTATAAACTGAACTCAAGCAGAGCGGGAGATAAAAGAATTACATCTAAACAAGAAAAATCAGAAACCCTGCGCAAACAGGCTGAAATAGCGTTGAAACCTCAGACAGTAGACTTGCAGAAGCTATCGACCAAGGATGTCCAACATCTGGTTCATGAACTGCAAGTGCACCAGATGGAACTGGAAATGCAGAACGAAGAGCTTCGCAGGACACAGAGCGAACTTGAAGACTCACGCAACAGGTATTCTAACCTATATGATTTCGCTCCAATAGGTTATTTTACTTTTGATAAAAACGGGCTTATCATAGAAGTAAACCTAACTGGTGCTAATAAATTAAGAATAGAGAGGAGTTTTTTGATTAAAACACCGTTTTCTCTTTACGTGGATTTTAATAGTAAAGATGTGTTTTATCGCCATCTGCGTAATGTTTTTAGAACCAAAACCAGGCAAAGTTGCGAAATTAGACTTGTGGATAAGAATAAGAATCAATTCGATGTCCAGCTGGAGAGCCTTGCAGTGCAGGATAGAGAGGGTAACTTCAGCCAATGTAGAACAGCGATAATCGACATCACAGAGAGAAAAAGGCTTGAATCGCAGTTATTGCGGGCGCAGCGGATGGAGAGCATAGGCATTCTTTCAGGCGGCATAGCGCATAATCTTAACAATATGCTCACGCCAATGATGCTGTCTCTGCGTATGCTAAAGGAAAAATTCAAAGATGAACAGAGCCAGAAATTGCTTACTATCCTTGAAATGAACTCCCAGCGCAGTGCTGATTTAATAAAGCAGGTCATGTCATTTGCACGGGGTGTTGAAGGTGAACGCAAACCTCTTGAGGTAACACATCTTATATCTGAAATTGAGAAAATTGCAGAAGAGACATTCCCAAGAGATATCAAACTCCAGACTGATGTACCGGATGATCTCTTTACCATCTCAGGAGATGCCACACAGTTGCACCAGGTTATAATGAATTTGTGCGTGAATGCCCGTGATGCCATGCCAGGTGGCGGTGTATTGAGTATCATAGCCTCGAATTTTTTTGTTGATAAGAACTATGTGATGATGCATACCGATGCAAAGGTTGGTTCTTACGTTGTCATTGCAGTCTCGGATACCGGAACAGGTATTTCTCCTAAAATAATGGATAGGATTTTTGAACCGTTTTTCACAACAAAGGAGCATGGCAAAGGCACAGGTCTTGGTCTTTCAACTGCTCTTGCGATAGTGAAAAGCCACGGCGGATTCATTAATGTGTATAGCGAAATCGGGAAAGGAACAGCATTCAGAATATATTTGCCTGCGATTAAAACAGAAATAGCTGAAATACACAAGGTATGTGAGGAGCGGAAACAACCTGAATTGCTCGCAGGAAAAGGGGAATGGATTCTTGTTGTTGAAGATGAAGAAGCAATTCGTAATGTTACTTTTTCGATATTGGAAGATAACGGGTATAAAGTGCTTAATGCTAACGATGGTGCAGAAGCAGTAGCATTGTATGCTGGAAATATAGATAAAATCAAAGTTATTCTAATGGATATGATGATGCCGGTAATGGATGGCCAGTCAAGCATCCGGGCGATCCGGAGAATTAATCCCGATGTCAAGATCATTGCAGTAAGCGGATTGACAGAAAAAGATAGACTTGCGAAAGTCTCAGACCTTGCAGATGCTTTTTTGCCAAAACCTTACACCACCGGGAAGTTACTCAAAACCATACATGAGGTTTTGTGTGCAAAATAGGGGTTTTTCAGAATGTGGTTAAGGTACGCTCCGGTTGGGCATTCGTTCAGCATCAGGAATTGACTGGATGATTGGCTTCAAAATATAGATCTGTCGGATCTGACAAGTGTACGCCGCCTCAGCTTCGCTTCACTCAACATCGGCGGCTGCTTGCCATACTTGTATTATTCTTCTGGTTTGAGCGCCTCGCCCACCCTTCGGGCGACCTCGGCGATATGCAGAACCGTTTTCGAAACCAGTTTTAGGAGAGAGGAAGATGGACAATTGACAAATACATTTACTTGTTCATCTTGTATGATATGTATCTTAAAATGAAATGGAAAGATCATAGACGACTTGTTATAGCGGCAGCAAGGAAGCAGTAAGTCCCTCATGCCACATATAGAGGATTATTAGAAGGTGTAATATACCCGGATAAGACCAATAGCTGGAGGAAGGAACATGGAAGATCAATGGAATCGCACCATAATCCAAACATCGGTAAGATTATAGACTTGATAGGGCAAGCCCGCCGCTTCTGGATAAGCGGTAAAGAAAACGATGCTGGATTTCAACTTGGACAGGCTCTGCATCATATTCATGATGGCCTGATCAACAAGAATGATTGTTTCTGAGAGTCGTCACGGGTCGTCATCTGAATTTCTTTAAGTTCTCATAAGATATGTTATTAAAGTGGACGAATCCTCAACATCAACATCAAAAGGCTTTTATTCTAATGACTCTGAGAAGAGATTATGAGTTCGGAAATTGAAAATGAGGTCCTGACCGAATTAAAGCACGCTGCTAGACCACTGGTGGAACTTGGTCTATACGGATCCACCAGAGAATTCATCAGGGATGTAACTTCAGAATTCATCAAAAACAAAATAGAATTTTATAAAAAACAGCTCAAGGCTTTTGAGAAAAAATATGGTGCGTCTTTTGGCACTTTTTCAAAGAAACTGGAAAAAGGCGCATCTATCCCTGAGGAAGACGACTGGATGGAATGGGAAGCTGCCGAAAACATGTTAAAAGTGTGGAAGCAAGCGGCCAAAGAGACTGGTGTAAGTGCATAGAACAGTTAAAATTTTAAGGGAATCCAGTATCATTGAATCTATTCTCTCTATTGATTCGGATGCTTTTGGTGAATACTATAGGCTAAAAATTCAGGTACGCTTGATAAACGGCTGGAAACTCCACGTCTGGGAACATGCCATGCCTGGATTGCGAAGATACGCTTATCATGTGTCATCAGGGTCGAATCTTATTGTGAGATGGGATAACGCACCGCACCACAGGCAAATAAAGACTTTTCCATATCATAAGCATTCCAAGGAAGAGGTTCTTGAATCGAAAGAAGTAGAAATAGAAGAGATTTTAAAAGAACTGGAACGAATGATCAAGGATCAAATCTAATAATAATATTTAATTAATGAATTTAAAAAATAAAGGACTGAAGAGATTATGGACTTGAGCAAGGCAATATCTCGGAAAATATATGAGTGGTTGCTCTTTTTCCTCCTTGGCTATCTTTCAACTGGATCGCACATTCTTTTAAGATGCATCCTGATAGCACCATATTGCATGGGTACATTTCTGCCGACGGTGCCTATCCCTAACCCAGACAAAAGCCTCTGGATTATCCCTGAAAGGATGATTCACGAGCCAAGTGGCAAGGTAAGGCGATGAGAAGATTATCCTCACTCTACGCATGCCGGTCTTCCCATCTACCATGAGAACGGCTCCATACTGGTCAAACTTCACATGCTTGATCTTAAGGTTTCCAAGCTCGCTTATCCTGGCGCCGCTCTCATTCTTGTAGTCTCGCTTCGTTGCTTCAGACCTATCCATACGCTCTATAGCTCCCACAAGTTTAATAACATCCTGTTTGGAAGCCTTACTGAAATCTTTTCCAAACACCTCTGCCAATACTTTGAGCTCCATTAAATGCTTTATCACCCTCACCACT
This sequence comes from Candidatus Methanoperedens sp., assembly GCA_012026795.1. NCBI lineage: Archaea > Methanobacteriati > Methanobacteriota > Methanomicrobia > Methanosarcinales > Candidatus Methanoperedentaceae > Candidatus Methanoperedens > Candidatus Methanoperedens sp. The sequence goes on along the minus strand of VEPM01000012.1, from coordinate 270 downwards.
TTCAGGTCTTCTGCAAAACAATAGCTCTCATACTCAAATATTACCTGCTTATTCGCCTCACTGGTGTTTGAACTTCTTACTCTTTCCTCAGTCGTCCTGAGATTCTTTTCATAGTTGTACAACATTCCTTACTTCACTCCCATCATATTGCTTAAACCCTCAGAGAGCAATGTGAAACTAATCATGAACCTGCTGGTTCATAGATAAACATGAAAAATAAATACTGCTGTATCGTCTTATTATTCTTGCGGTATAAGCAGAGAAAACCAA